>CAZMLP010000334.1:0-5696 GCA_964566745.1 uncultured Verrucomicrobiota bacterium
GAGCTGCTCGTGGTCATCGCCATCATTGCGATCCTGGCCGGGATGCTGTTGCCCGCGCTCGCCAAGGCAAAAATGAAGGGGCAGCAGACGGTCTGCCTCAACAACCTCAAGCAGATGGGGCTGGGGTTCATCATGTATCTCAACGACACGGGCAAGACATTTCCTGTGGCCTACACCCCGGACAAGTTTTGGATGGCGGTGCTGCGCTCGAACAATGTGCCGTCCGACAAGATTCGCCTCTGCCCGGTGGCCCCTGTTCCGGCGGACCGCAAGCCAACCCAGGAGAAGATAGGAACGGCCACCGCCGCGTGGTTCGGCCCGTTGAAAACCCCGGTGCAGTGGAACACCGGTTTCGAGAGCAGTTACGGCATGAACGGCTGGCAGTACGCGCCCACCGGGGAAGGCGTGCAGGACGCGGCCAAACAATATGGTAGCGAGGCGCAATACGACCGCCCGGTGATCACGCCGGCTTTTAGTGACGCCAATTGGGCGGATTCCTGGCCGCTCGCGACGGACCGGCCGCCGCTGAATTTGGCGGATGGCGGCAACTCCGCAATGATGCAGCGGTTTTGCATCGCCCGGCACGGGTCACGCCCCAGCCCGATTCCCAAAGCCATCGCGGCCGGCTCCAAATTGTTCGGCGCCGTGAATCAAGTGATGGTGGATGGCCACGTCGAATCCGTGCCGCTGGAGAACCTTTGGAAGCTCGCCTGGCACGTCGGCTACAAGGTGCCGGATCAACGTCCGAAATGACTTTATTTGGCTAACCAAATCGGTTGCGGGCTGAGTTCGAGGGTCAACACCGGCGAAACGGGAAGTTCGCGCGGCAATGTAATTTGGAGGTCATTTCCGGTTTGCGACCATTTCAAAGGCGCCCCGGTTTTGGCGAGTAACCGCGCCTTGGTGTCCTCCATTGCGCGCATCGAGGGCAGGGTGAGTGTTCCACCACTCGGTGGCCTGGGAAGAAACACGTAAACCGCCGGGCCTTTTTGCGTAAAACGCACCTCGTCACCCTCGCGCGACTTTGCCTCCGCGACCCGCCATGGTCGCGTTCCGTAAATGGCGTCACCGTTGTCGCGCAACCATTGCCCCAATCCAAGCAGCCGCTCGCGTTGCGCCCGTGGAATCGAGCCGTCCGCCGCCGGACCAATGTTCAACAGCAAGTTGCCATTCTTGGCGACGACATCGACGAGCTGGCGCACGATTTCGTCAACCGTGGCCAGGTCTTTCCCAGTTTCCTGCTGGTTGTATCCGCTGGAGAGGCCCAGCACGCGGGTGACCTCGAACTTCCCCGCGCTCAATCCTTTGACGGCGGAATAATCCGGGGTGCGGAAGTCTCCCGGCGCCGTGTTGTCGCCGGGCAAAAGCCCCAAACGGAACCGGTCATTGGCGACGCCGTCCGGGACTTTGGCGTAATAATAGTCGAGCAGCGCCTCGACGTTGACGCGGACGGGAGAACCAAGATCATTCCAGAGAATCGATGGTTGGTATCGATCGACCAGGTCACGCCAATGGTTGAGAAAATAGGGGAGGTAGTTGGTGGCCGCGTGAATGCCGACAAAAAGATCCACCACATTGGTGATCGGGCGTTGGTTGAAATTCCAATCCAGTCCGCCCGAATAATAGACGCCGAATCGCATTTTCCGCTCCCGCGCCGCGCTCGCCAGATCCCCCACCAAATCGCGCGCCGCGTGGTAGTTCGTCTTCGGGGCCTCGATTTGTTGTCCCGGCCAGAGGAGGAAGCCGTCGTGATGCTTCGCGGTGAGAATCACATACCGCGCTCCGGCCTGGGTGAAGAGATCAATCCATTGAGAGGGATTCCAGCCGCGCGTGGCCTCGTCGAATTGGGGGACGAAATCATCGTAACGTGCGATGGGACCGTAAATCTCCCGTTGGCGTCGCCAAACGGGACTATTGCTCAATTTAAGCGAGTTGGCATACCACTCCGCGCCGGGATGGTTCGTGAACCAGCCCCCCCAACACTCGCGCGCCACCACCTCGGGCAAAGTGCCCGAAACGGGCGCCCAGGCGGGAACCGAGTAGAGTCCCCAATGGACGAGGATTCCAAGCTTGGCGTCCTGAAACCATGCCGGAATCTCGCGTTGACGGGACGATTCAGGAGCAGAAACGAATTCCGCGATCGCGCCGGTCAGCGATAGCCAAACCCAAAGCAAGAAGAGCGCGCGGTCCTTGGAACGCCAAAGTCGCGACCCAAACCGCCGGGCGGGCCGTTTGACAAGTAAAGATGCGGCTGCGACAATGATCACGGAGCAGGTATAAGTCCGCCAACTCAAGACAGCCAGTCAAACGACCGGAAAAAGCCCCCTGTGCGTGCGAAAAACTGCTGACATCTTGCCGAAAACAGCCTACAAGCGAACAGATTCCCATAGAATTGCCATGAAAGCCCCATCGAACCAATCTGCGGTCCCGGCGCCGCGTCGGCTGCTCGCCTTTACCTTAATCGAGCTTTTGGTGGTGATCGCCATTATCGCGATCCTCGCCGGCATGCTGCTGCCGGCCCTCGCCAAGGCGAAGGAGAAAGCTGTCCGCACTGGCTGCATGAACAACTTGCGCCAGATCGCCTTGTTTTTTCAATTTTACACGGATGACGCCAATGATACCTTTCCGGCCCACCGCAACCAGGGCTTGAACACAACAGCTGCGGACCCTTCGCTCACCAATTGGTGGGGCCGGACCATTGCCGGAAATAACTCCAACAACATCAATTTGTTTCATGACCCGGCGCTCAAAGGAAAACGGACGGATAACAAGATCACGTGGACATGGAATTTCGATTGCCACAACGTCGGTTACGCCATGAACGCCTATTTTCTCGGGCACTGGCCTTACGGCCCGGAAAGCGTCTCGGCTGGCGGTGTCAACTTTTCCGTCGCCCCTTGGTTCAAGCGCTCGTCGATTGTGGCGCCCTCGGAGAATTTGCTGGTGGGTGACAAGCAACCGTATGCGAGCCCCCCGCAATGGAGCAGCAGTCTCTGGTGGCCCAACGCGTGCATGGATCCGAAATACGCCAATGTTTATGAGGGAATGGATGCGAGGCGGCACAGGGGAACGGGCATCGCGGTGTTTACTGACATGCACACGGAGGTCCGCCACGATAGTCAAATAAACCCCCCGCGAAATGCCCCCGACGCGAAGGCGCTTATCAATTCAAGGTACTGGGATCCGCTCCAACGGGGTGGAAAACAATAAAGCCTGAAAACAAGGCTTTTTAAGGGCGATTAAGCCGGATTAAGCCTCGAGCAGCGATGGCCGAAACCCTCGGGTTAGGAGGGAGCCTTTTAACTTTTTGGCGCCGGGGGCTTCAGCTTCGTTTTGCTGGACTTCCCCGCAAACTGGTAGTAAGTTTATTTACGGAAAGGAACGGGGCGATCTGCTCGAATCCCCGTGAGGCCGCGCGAATGCCTTTTGCCTTGGAATCAGGTTCCCAAGACCAAGCTGCGACAGCGGCGAATTCAACTTGCCGCCGCAAGGTTTTGCCTTTGACAGGGGGGCGGGCGCGCGAAATCAAGGCGAATCAAGCCAGGCCTCGGTCATGGAAACTGCGAAGCGCCAAACCCGTCGCTTGAAACAATGGCGGGATTGAATCGAGGCCGGGCCAGTGGTTCCTCCAATGACCCTGTGAAAACCGCCAATTCCGGCCCGATCAAGGCAAATCAAGCCATCGAAACGGGCTATAGCGAGTCAATTAAAACTGTGGCCTTTTTAGGTAGGGACCTCGCGCTGCGAGGTCCGGTGAGAATCAAGCCTATTCGGGAATATGCGGACGTTGCAGCGCGCCGTCCCTGCCATCGCCCGGCTATGCTTTTTCTGGAAATGCTCTAAAAACAAAGGAGGACTTTCAGCGGTGTCGCCGCCTTTCACGGCGATTCAAAGTCAATCAAGCCATTCGTGAAATCGTAAAGCTTGAAGGGCAGATTTTGGCGGTAATCAAGCAGCCTTCTCATCCGGCAGTCTGTTTGCCAGCTCGTCATTTTGCGCGGGCCGCGAGGTTCTCCAAAAAATCAACATGCACGGTCCCGCTGCTGCCGTTCCAGGGCAGGGGCCCCCACACTTTGGTGCAGATGTCGATGTCGCCATCGCCATCCACATCTCCCACCTGCAACTCGTGACCGCCCAGCTTCGCGTCGAGAATGATCCGTTCCACAAATTTCCGCCCGCCTTGGTTTTCCCAAATCACGCAACGGGGATTCTCCCGGCCGGGCGGCAGCAACTCCTCCTGTTCGATGGAGACAATGTCGAGCCGTCCGTCGCGGTTGAAGTCTGCCACGGCCAGCGCATGCAGTGACCCATAGGCGAAGCTTTGCGGCAGTTCGATTTTCTCCCACGCGCCGCCCTTGCCATCCTTGTTTTTAAGCACCACAACTTTCGAGTCCACGATATCCGCGTCGGCCATCACAATCTCTTTCTTGCCATCGCCATCAAGGTCCGCGAACGCCGCGCGCACGCACATCCCGAAAGGTCCCACGCGTCCCATTGGTATATTTTGGTGCGCCACCCATTCCAAGCCCTTGCCATCCTTGTTCTCGTACCAAGTGTCCGCGCGCACCACGTCGAGATCCCCGTCACCGTCCACATCCCCGACACCGCCGGGTGTGATCGCGCCATGCACGGCCGGACCGATATTGTGCCGCGTCCAGGGCTTCGTGGGGTCGGGGGGAATGCCGTACCAGCAGAGTCCGTTGAGCTTCGTGTTTTTGTCGCCCATCATCACGACATCCATGCGTCCGTCGCCATCGATGTCCGCCGCGAGGATGTCATGCACTCCCGGGGCGTTGTCGTCGAACATGCGCCGCTCAAATTGCTCCTCGCGTGGCTTGCCGGTGTTGCGGAACCAGACGCCACTCCCCACAAAATCAATCCAGCCATCGCGGTCCACGTCCAATGCGGCAAGCCCCACGTCGGACAAATAATTGGTCCCGACAATGTGCCGCTTCCATTCGCCCGCTTTGCGGAACTCGTACCAATACAGCGTCGGCGGGTTCATTTGGCGTCCACCGAGCACAAAATCCAAATGCCCGTCATGATCCACATCCACCAGCGCGGTTTCTCCGTAATCACCAGCGCCGTTCTTGCCGGTGGGCAACGTCTGATCGATGAAATGATGCCGGAAGACAAATGGCCCCGGGCGAGGAGTTTCAGTGACGCCGGGCGAGTCCGCCCCGTGCGCCGCGATCGATGCGCCGAAGACAAGTCCACTGATGACGAGTTGAAAATTCACAATGTGTTCCGAGGTTTTCGAGTCGCGACCCGCCTGGCAATCCGTTTTCCAGTGTGCCGCAATGTCTTGTTATACTGCCCGGCAATCGAGTTCCACAGCGCTGACCGAGCGGGCGGGGAAGCGCCAGCGGGGCGAATCCCCGGCAGCCACCGCCTGCTCGCGCGGCTGGAAGACATTCGGGTTCATCAGGCTGATTTCCTGGCGCGGATTTTCCGGCGCAATTTCCAACACACGACCTCTGGTCACCACCATGCCGTCAACCGCAAAGCTCGCTGCTGTTGGCGCCGAGTAACTCTGGTTGGCCACATGCAGCACGACTTTGTCACCCGTGCGGCTCGCGGCGATGTCGAGACTGGCCGGAGCGGTCTTCACCGTGATGCCTTGCTTGCCGTTATGCCGTTTGAAGAGCCGCGCCACCGCGCCCGCCGGCAGCAGATAGCTGACACCACCCGGCACT
>CAZMLP010000335.1:0-2081 GCA_964566745.1 uncultured Verrucomicrobiota bacterium
GGCCTCGACGCGCTGACGCAATTGATCGAGCCGTATGTTTGCAACCACGCGAATCCCCTCACCGACGCCCTCTGCCTCGACGGCATCCGCCGGGTGGCGCGATCCTTGGCCATCGCCTGCTCCGATCCCGTGGACCTTGACGCGCGCACCGACATGTCGCTCGCGAGTCTTTACGGCGGCCTGGCGCTGGCGAATGCCGGTCTCGGGGCGGTGCATGGTTTTGCCGCGCCCATTGGCGGCATGTTTCCCGCGCCGCATGGCGGAGTCTGCGCCGCGCTGCTGCCGCAAGTGATGGCGATGAACCTTCGCGTGCTGGAGTCGCGACATCCCGGCCACGACGCGTTGCGGCGCTATCAAGACGTGGCGCGCGCCCTCACGGATCGCCCCGACTGCACGGCGGAGGATGGCGTCATTTGGACGCGCGAACTGTGCCGCGCGCTGGAAATCCCCGGCCTCTCCGCGTACGACGTGACCGAGGCCGACGCCGATGCCATCGTCGAAAAGGCGCTCAAAGCCAGCAGCATGAAGGCGAACCCCGTTCCGCTCACGGCCACCGAGTTGCGGGAGGTGCTGGTGGCGTCGCTTGCGTAGCGCGGTTTTCTCGAAGCCTTTTCACTTCCGCCAGCCGGCGCCGGCCGGGCCGATAATCCCTTTGGGAACTTGCCCCTGGGACGTCGCAGGGCAAAAAGGCGAGGAACCGGTCCTCGCCTCCACAAAATCCGTCGCCGGTTTGCCCGTGTTTTAGAAATGAATCGTGGCGCTCAACGCGATCCAGTGAATTCCCAGATCGACGCGGGTCCCGCTATACTCGCCCGCCAGGAGCTTGCTGACGCCAACGTTCTCGGAGACCGGCAAGTCGTATTGGTAGCCAAGGTCAAACTGATAGCGGCCCCACTTGTAGCCGGCGCCAAAGGCAAGCACCTGGCTCATCACCGAGGCGGTCATCGGGGTGAGTGTGGTTCCCGGCACCGCGCTGTTGCCGTAGGAATAACCGGCGCGGAAGGCCCAGTTTTCCCAGGGGGTGAACTCCATGCCCAGGCGATAATTGAAACAGTCGTGCCAGTCGAGCGGAACGTAATCGTCGCCGCCCGGCGCGCCCACGAAGGCGTTTAGGTCCGCGTTGTTGCCGTTGCGCAGGCGGATGTGAAGATTGTCGAAGGCGCTCGACCAGTCGGTCCAATCCACCTGGACCGCGATCCGAAACGCCTTGCACGCCTGCCACGAGATGCCGCCGCTCACCATTTGCGGAAATTTGTTGTACACCTCGGCGTCATAATGGAAATCCGGGCGAACACCGTTGAACGGCGGTCCCAGCGCAATCAATTGAGCCGAGGCGTTGCCGCTGGCCTGGCCGTCAGTCCGAATGTCCGAGCCGGTTTTGTAAGCGAGACCGATGCGGACCTCGTCAATGGGCTTGAAAATGATGCCGACGTTGGCGTCGTAACCGAGGCCATCCGTCTCCAAGTCCAGCATCGTCTTCACCCCGGCAAGGGCGGGCTGGGTTTGGAAAATGTAAGGCGTCCGGAGGGTGTTGTGATTGTAAACCAGGCCGAGGCTCGCGCCCACCGTCACTTTGGACCCCAAGTCCAGTGAAAAGCCGATGGCCGACCGCAACAAGGTGATCTCGGACATGTGCTGCTGGACACCGTAACTGGCGGCGCCGCCGGCGCCGCCGGGCGGATCCGTGAAGCGCCAATCGGATGTGTATAATGCCTCGGGCATGACGCCGATCCCCAAAGTGAGCGGTCCCTTGTTGGGCGTGTACGTGAAGGCGCCTTCCGCCAGGTAGCCAAAGTCACTGCGCAGGTCGGAACGCTCGCCCGCGCGGCTCGTGTAACGACCGTCGGCGCTCGCCACCACCCCGTTCAATCCGAGGGTGGGATCCTTCGAGAAGCCGAGGCCCGCCGGATTGGCGCCCATGGCGCTCAACGGGTCCGCCGCCCAGGCGACATCCGCGCCCGCCATGCCCATGGAACGCGCGCCGTAACCGTCGCGGTAGAGGCCGTTCGCGCTGGCCGGGGGGGCGATTGTGGAGACCAGAACCAGAGCGCCGACGGCGCGCCAAGAGGTTTCGCCGGCTC
>CAZMLP010000336.1:0-3907 GCA_964566745.1 uncultured Verrucomicrobiota bacterium
AAATGGATCGCCTACACGGTGAAGAAAGTCAGCGTGGAGAAGAACTCCAGTGTGACGCATGTGTGGATCATGCCCGCCGATGGCGGATCCGCCCGGCAATGGACCACGCACGAGAAAGGCGGCAGCCGCCCCCGTTGGTCACCCGATGGCAAGAGCATCGCTTTTCTCTCTTCTCGCAGCGGCACGCCGCAAATTTGGATCGCTCCGGCCAAAGGCGGCGAGGCGCGCCAGGTAACCCGTCTTTCAACCGGCGCGGACAACCATGCCTGGTCGCCCACTGGCGATGCCCTCGTGTTCAATAGCGACATCTGGCCCTCCTTGAAGGGCGACGCGGCCCAAAAACAGCGCCAAAAGGAAATTGACGGCTCGCCGGTAAAGGCAGAGGTGATCGACGGCTTGCTCTACCGGCATTGGAACGAATGGCGTCACGGCAAGCGCACCCATGTGTTCATCGTCCCGGTCGCGGGTGGAGAGCCGCGCGATCTCACGCCAGGGGACTTTGACGTCCCGCCTTTCTCGCTGGGAGGACCGGACAGTTTTGCGGTGTCGCCGGACGGCTCTTTGCTCGCGTTCACACGCGGCGCGGTGAATCCCGCCACCGGTTCCTCGCGCGACATTGAGGCATGGAGCACCGACGCCAACCTTTGCCTGGTTCCGACGAGCGGCGGTGACGCGATCACATTGACCGCGGGAAACAAGGGCTGGGACGGTTCGCCAACATGGTCCCCGGATGGACGTTTTATCGCCTACCGCTCGCAGGCGCGGGATGGCTACGAGTCCGACCGGTTCCGCCTGGCGGTGCTGGAACGATCCACCGGCCAGACCCGGTATCTCGCGGCCGACACGGATCGCTCGGTCGATGATATTTTTTGGGCGCCGGATGGCCGGACCATTTATTTCTCGGCCGAGGACGAGGGGCTGACCGCCCTCCACGCGGTTTCCTGGAGCGGCGCTCAACAAACTGGCGCCACACGCAAAATCCTTTCCGGCTTGCATTTCGGCGGCTTGTCCCCCGCGCGAGACGGCTCGTTCGCGGTCGGCGAGTTTGATTCCCTGGTTCATCCCGTGGAACTCGCGCGGATCAACTGGAGTGACCTGACCGGAAGCACCCCTGTGACTCCGCGGGTGCTCACGCACGTCAACGACGCTCGTTTCGCAAAAATTGAAATGCCGGCCCGCGAGTCGGTGCGGGTTCCCGGCGCGCTTGGCTCGGGCGTTCAGGCATGGGTCATGAAACCGCCGGGTTACACGCCGGGCCGCAAATATCCCTTCCTCCTGTTCATCCACGGCGGGCCGCAATCCGCCTGGCAGGATGCCTTTTCCTACCGTTGGTGCACCGCCGTTTTCGCGGCCCGCGGTTATGTCGTCATGCAGCCGAATCCCCATGGCTCCACCGGTTTCGGCCAGGGCTTCACCGAGGAAATTTCCGGTGATTGGGGTGGAGCGTGTTACGAGGATCTGATGAAGGCTACTGACTGGGCCATCTCCCAAGGATTAGCGGACCCGCAGCGGATGGCCGCCCTGGGCGGGTCGTTCGGCGGCTATATGGTCAACTGGATTCTTGGCCACTCGGATCGCTTTAAAGCGCTGGTCTCCCACGCCGGAGTCTATAATCTCGAAAGCATGTACGGCTCGACGGAGGAGCTGTGGTTTCCAGAATGGGATTTGCGCGGCACCGCGTGGAAGAACACCGGGGGCTACGAGAAATTCTCACCCCACCGGTTCGCGGCGAACTTCCGCACGCCCACTTTGGTGATCCACGGCCAGTTGGATTTCCGCGTGCCGGTCGAGCAAGGGATGCAACTCTTCACCGCCGTCAAACGACAGGGTGGGGATGCCAAGTTCCTCTATTATCCCGATGAGGGCCACTGGGTTCTTAAACCGCAAAACTCGCGCCTGTGGTATGAAACCACCACAGCGTGGCTGGACCAGCATTTGAAGCCGTAAAATCGTGGCCGCATGCCTCCTTTGCGCAACACGGCGCCGACTTCAGGAACGTCCGGCCATCCGGTGGCCCGACAATCCGCCGGTCTTGGCCCAAAGGACCCTTTCCATTACCTTTTCGTTTATTTTCCCAGCAATTCCAACACCACCGCCGCCATGGAGGTCACGCCGGTTTTGATGGTCATCTCCGGCGCCGGGGCGAAAAATGCGGAGTGCAGAGAGGGCAACGCGGCGCCGCTCTTTTGGCTTTCAACAAACCGGCCCGGCTCCACCGCGCCCAGCCAGAGCAATGAAATGGGAATTTTGTCCGCCGTGCGACCGTACTCGTTAAAGTCCTCGCCGCCCATCACCGCGCGGGCGCTCACCACTTTGTCCGCGCCCAGCCAGCCGCCGACAGCACCCGCCAGTTGCAGGGTCAGGGCGGGGTCATTGTAAAGCGCCCGCGTAAATTCTTCCTCGTCCCGCTTGACCGTTGGCAAGCGGTCCTCCGGAACCCCCGCCGCCAATGCCATATTTTTACAGATGCGTTGCAACGACGTGATGGTGTTGGACCGGACTTGGTCCGTGTACGAGCGCAGGGTCAACTGCAGCTTCACCTCGTCGGGAATGATGTTGTGCTTGGTGCCACCGTGGATCGATCCCACGGTGACGACCGCCGCCTGCCCCGGCTCGGTCTCCCGGCTCACAATTGTCTGAAAAGCCATGATGGCCTCCGCGGCCAGCACCACGGGGTCTTTCGTGGTGTGGGGCCACGCGCCATGACCGCCGACACCGCGAAATGTGATGTCCACGGAATCCACGTTCGCCATCGCGTAACCTTCGACATGGCCCACGGTTCCCGCCGGAAGGTTCGCCGCGACGTGCAACGCCACGCAGCGATCCGGTTTGGGGAACCGCGTGAACAAACCGTCCGCGAGCATTTTGCGCGCGCCACCACCGCGCTCCTCGGCCGGTTGCCCAATCATCACTATTGTGCCGCTCCAGTAATCCTTGAGCCTGGCCAAAGTGCGTGCTGTCGCGGAGAAAACCGTCATATGAACGTCATGCCCGCACGCGTGCATCACGCTCACCTCGTTACCATTGTCATCCTTCGTCATCGCCTGGCTCGCGTAAGGGACACCCGTTTGCTCCTTGACCGGCAATGCATCGAGATCGGTGCGGAGAAGCACGGTCGGCCCGGCGCCGTTGCGCAACACTCCGACCACGCCAAACCCGCCGACTTTTTCCGTCACCTCAAAACCAGCGCCGCGCAATTCGCCGGCGATGCGCCTGGAAGTCTGTTCCTCGTGATAGGAAAGCTCCGGGTGGGTATGCAGGTGCTTGTAGAGCGCGTCCCAATCCGCGTAATGACTATTGATGAAAGCGGCCGCCATTTCCCGTGCGGCGGCGGGCACGGGCCGGGGCGCGTCCGCCGCTTGTGCGCGGGTGGAAATTAATGCGCCGAGCGCCAAAAAGAGGGTGGCGGCCATTGCCGTGTTCAGAAAACATTTTGATCTCATAAGAAAGCCATTTTCTCCGGGGGCCGGCTCAATGTTTCGGGTCACCGGGCGCCAGCACAAAATCAATTTCCCGCACATGATACGGCGCGAGTCCCAACCCCAGTTTCTCATACACCTGCTGGGCGCGATGGTTCTCCTGCTCCACATATAGACGCAATCCGCAAACATCTTGGCGATCACGCGCCAGCTTTTCCACATGTTGAAAAAGCGCGGTGAAGATTCCCTTGCCTCGCTGCTCCGCGAGGACATACACGCTCTGAATCCACCAAAAATTTCCGTTGCGCCAGTCGCTCCATTCAAAGGTCACGCAAATCTGGCCCGCCACTTCTCCGTCCGCCTCGGCGACAAAATAAAAACCCTTCGCCGGATCATTGATCAAAGCCTCGACGCCTCCCCGGACACGTTCCGGCTCCAGGGCTTTGCTCTCGGTCTCGCGGGCCAACCGGATGTTGAACTCGGCGATG
>CAZMLP010000337.1:0-3877 GCA_964566745.1 uncultured Verrucomicrobiota bacterium
GCGGTCCACCTGCGAGTTCAGCATCGGTAGGTCGTAGAAGGGCAGCCCGGTGATCGTGATCAATTTGGGATCGCGCGCCCGCGCCGCGGCGTCCGCCTCGGCCGCCGCGAGTTTACGCTGCCACTCGGCGTCCATCGCCGCCTTTACCTCCGCCATCGTCTGGCCTTGGGAATTGGTGAAATTGGCGGCGTCATCGTCGGTCAAGGCCGCCGGCGCGGGCCCGGCCGCCTCAGAGGCGCGGGTTAATAACGGTTCCGCGGGGGGAACCGGGGCCATCGGCACACCCGCTCCCGGCAATGGCGGCAACGCAGCCGCAGTGGAGGGAGGGATCCCGGCAGGCGATGATAAAAGGACAGAAGAATCGCCTGCCGGGTGGGGGATGATGGCGGGTTGGGTGGCGGGAATCATAGAAAAGAAAGGGCGGCTCCGGTGACCATGAACCCGAGGGCACGCGCGATAGATCGCCCCAACGCGCGCCGCCAATCAACGGCCGGAACCGCCGAAAATGAAATCGAACGGAGATGGTGGACGAGAACCGGGGCCAGAACTATTTTGGCTGGCGTCGGGAGGGCTTCCAAGCCCCGCGAGGCGGCTGTTCCGCGACTCGCGCTTTCACTCTCACCACCGCTCTTGTTCGTATTGAACATGTCCTCACTTTGCCAGACTCCCGGGGTGATTTCTAAGGTACCGTTGACTGTGTTGACTCTATTGACTGTGTTGACTCTATTAATTCAACCCGGTCAAAAAACGGGTCAAAAACCGGCCTCGAAAACAGGGTGAAAAATCCGCTTTGAAAGTGGCTGGCGGCGACGAGACATTTTCGCCCGAAACCGTACGGAATCAGAATCGTATTTGGCTATCCACGAATGAGTTGCAACGTCGCGAAAACATTCCTATTTTCCGACGAGAGTGCGGAGCGAAAGCGAAGTTTTTCGAGAAGATTTTGGGGTGAAAAACCGGTCTCGATTTTTGATGAAAATAAAAAAAATTAAAGCACTCCTCCGGCCACGGCGCTAACAGGAGCGTTTTTTCGCGCAATCGCCTCTGTTGGAGAAACTAAGAGCCGCAATTCACCATCGCCGCAGATTTTCAAAATTTTTAAATTTTGAAAAAAAGTTTGGCGACGAGGCGATTTTTCCCCGCGTGAGAGTCATATAGAGCATTTCCAGAAAAAGTATAGCCGGGCGATGGCAGGGACAGCGCGCCTCGCCGTTCGGATAATTTCGAATGAGCCTGATTCTCACCGGACCTCGCAGCGCGAGGTCCCTGCCTAAAAAGGCCACAGTGTTTCTTGAACTACTCTATTCGCGAGTTCGACAACCCGACGCAAAGATTTTTCTGTCAGAAGACGGCCAACGGCGGCTACTTCAGCACCTTGTCCAACAATTGATACGCCTGCTCGCGCATCTCGCGCGGAAAGAGGTGCGCGCAATCAGGATGCTCCACGCGCAACTGGCTGGGCTTCCCGTAAGCTCGTAAACGGGCCGGGCGTGACGAGCCACGTCGTCCACGCTGCGCCAGCGGAAATTGGTGTCGCCCAGCGGCGCGCTAATCAAGACCGCGCGCGGCGCGAGCGCGCCGATAATCTCGTCGAAATCGAACGGCGTTTCTCCCCGCGGATACTCCAGCAGGCGCGGCATGTAGCGGTCGCTCGTCCAGCCTTTGATGTTACCGCCCATGTAATCGCGAAAGGCGTCGAGGCCGCAGCTCGACACCACCACCTTGATCCGGTCATCGAACACGGCGGTGAAGACGGAATTGTGCCCGCCGAGGGAGTGACCGATGGTCCCAAACTTTCCGCGCCGCACGTAAGGGAGCGATTCGAGCAGATCGAGTCCGCGCCGGTTATCCCAGATCGCCTTCATCGTGCCGCTCGCGTAGCCGAGCGCCTTGAGGTCCGGCGCGTAATTCGCGAGCTGTGGATACGCGGGGGCGAGGCAGACGTATCCGCGTTTCACCAGTTCCACGCCATACTCGTCATTCGGGCTTTGTCCGAGGCCGACCACGACCTTTTGTCCGAGCGCGTGGGTTTGATGGAGGCACAACATGCCGGGGGCCGTGCGCTTGCCTGCGAGCGCGGCCTTCGGGATCAACAAATAGGCCGGCACGCGCGAGCCCGGCTCGGAGGCGTAGGTGAGAAAGCGCCGCACGTAATCGCCGCAATCCGTCTCCTCCTCGATGCGCACGTCGAGCGGGCAGCGCTTCTCCGCGCCGGGCATGGGGCCCATGACGCTTTCCAGGGCGTGGACGATTTGCTCGCGCCGTTTGCGCCAGTCCCGCGTGCTCCGGACGGGATGCGCGCGGCCGGCCGTGTCGAGGTATTCGAGGAGATTGGTGCGGGAGAGAGGGGAGTGGGAAGCGGTTGCGGGAGAAGGGTCGGCGGCGAGTTGCGCGGCACTGACCGCGAGGAACATCGCCAAACCGAGAAGCCAGGAATTCAGAAAGGGCACAGCCCGGATGCCTGCGAGGGACGTTTGGCTGGCGCGTCCAGGCGAGCCCTTGATAAGGGAGAGAGACCGCCAATGCGCTGGGTTCATGCTGGCCTTATTTGTGCGTTCGCGGACGACCCGGCGGGTCGTCTCCACCTGACCAAGCGGGTCTTGTATCTGGATCTCACGAGGCGCTATTGAATGGCACGTCGTGATATTCGAGTGCCCACTCACGCATGTAACGGACGCGAGTTGGGTCGATGCGGTAGATGATCAGTTGCGGGTTGTCGATACTGCCAAGGTAACGGCGCAACAGCGGGTTGACCTCCCAGATTTCCTCCAGCACGCGGCGGTCAGTGAGCACGGACGCGAGGCCGGTGATCCGCACCTGGTCGTGGCGCTCGTCCACGTAACACAACTCGACGTTGGGATTGGCCGCGATCTCGCCCGTCTTGTGATACTGCCGGAGATTGGCGACGTACACGATGAAGCCATCCGTCCGCACCGGCGAGACGGGCCGCGCGCGCGGCTGGTCGTCGTCGATGGTGGCAAGGCACGGGAACTTGGCCGCTTGCATTACGGCAGTGGCAAGGGCGGGCAACTCGTCGGGCGAGATGGGCTGGGGGATCGGGGCGGACATGCAAAGAGTTTACCCGACTGGTTTGGAAATTGCATCCGGAATACCGAATGGCCGTGGGTACATTTCACCGAAACGTCTCAGCGGATGGTCGGATACCGGCGGATGTTTGGAGGAGCGCCCGCGGTTCGCATGTCGTTTTCCGCGGCCGGCCGGAAACCGTCTGCCTGGCTTTTCCAACGGACAGAGAAGGGTTAGGCGGGCCGCCAAACCGGCCGGCCGGCGGCCAGCGCTCCCGAGGCGCGTGGAGAGACGCCTTCGCCGGTCGGGTGAAAATCATCCGCTTGACAACTACTACCAAGGTAGTATTACTAGAGTCGTTCACGATCCACTATGAGTCAAAACAAGGTTCACAAGCTCGGCGACCTACAGCTCAAGATCATGCAGGTGCTCTGGGGCCGCGCGGAGGCGACCGTCAATGACGTTCACGCGGCGCTGCTCCCCGGCGAGGACCTCGCCTACACCACCATCGCCACCATGCTGCGCAAGATGGAGGCGCGCGGCCTGGTCAAGCACCGGCTGGAGGGACGGAGCTTCGTTTATCGCGCGGCGGTGGCCGAGGAGGCCGTGCATCGCGGCATGATTGACCATCTGGTGGACCGGCTTTTTGAAGGCAGCCTCGCGGAGGCGGTGAGCCACCTGCTCACGACCCGCGAGGTGAGCCGGGAAGAGCTTGGCCGTTTGGAGAAAATGATCGCGGAAAGGAAGAAACAGCTATGAATTCCCCCGTTCCCTGGTGGCCCGCCCTGCTCTTGCTGGCGGCCGAGACCACTCTGCTCGCGCTGGGCGCGGGCGCGGCCCAACGCTGGTT
>CAZMLP010000338.1:0-1650 GCA_964566745.1 uncultured Verrucomicrobiota bacterium
GGCCTCTTTTTTCGTTATTCGCATTGGTTTTGCTGGTGGTAAACGATTGGATCGACACCGTCACCGCGCTCACCCATGGGACCGGCGTCTGGCGCTTGAGATTCTTTTGGCCCCGCGAATTTTTCAGCCGCCGAGAAAACGTGATTTGTTCAACAGGCTGCTAGCGAGGATATACCGGTGATCTTTATAAGTGTCCGGGCAATCCTTTTCGGATCGCAGGTGGAATGACCACACCTTCATGAACAGTCCGACCCCCGATCCCGCGACGGATATGACCTGGTTTTCCCCTACCAACGCGACTATGAATCAACGAGGCAGGCGTAGGCGGGGAAAGCATCGGCTTCGACTATTTGGACAATGCCGGGGCGCCCACTGGATATGCCCGTGTAGGGGCCGTGGCAACTCCAGCGCAAATGCTCGCTTGTGGTAACTCCATCCTGACTGCTGCGAGCCTGGTCTGGAAATTTACCAATGTGGAGGGTTACACGCTGGACTCGATGTTTTTCCCCGGCGGCATACCATAAGCGTAGCTCGGTTGTCTCCGACTTCGCCAAGCGATTCGCAGCCCAAGCCAGGCGCCATGGCGGTCAGTTGGTTGCGCTGTTTAGCGACAGTCAGGTCGAGTCGTTGAAAACGAACGCGCTCTTTGGGGCAAAAACTGAGGTAATGCGCCTGTGGAACCGGGATGACCAGCCGCACCCGGAAAGCTGGATGACACCGTGACGGCGGGCAGCGGTGGATGGCAAAAGCGACGTTGGGATGAGTCACGAGGAACTTTGGCTGAAACCTGCCCGTGCCGGAAAGCGTCTAAGGAGTGGAAGAGGGCTTTTGCCGCATAGCAGCCCGTTAAAAAACTGTGGATACCGCCGTTTCGCCCAAAACCACGCGCCGACGAGGCGTGACGAGCGAAAAGCTGGCCACCAACCAAATTGACGGGGGCTGCGAAAATCAAAGCCGATCAAGCCAAATCAAACCATGCCCGGAATGGGACCCAATTGGACATGCGGAATGGAGGAGGGAAGAAAGACACCCTCCGGCAAATCCAGGCGATTCAAGGTCAATCAAGCCATTCGGCGCAGCGCCCTTGATTGGCGATCTGGTTCAGAAACGCGCCCGACGCCCGGCGGCGGGCAAAAACATCGGATTTCAAGGGGATTCAAGCCAAATAAAGGTCCCGGCCGATGGCGAGGCCGGGTTTATCCGGGGTCCGCGTCGGCAGTACGCGATGAATTCCAAGCAAATCAACCACTTGGTCCTCTTGAGACTTGCTCACAGACCATGATCGACAAAGCCCATATTGAGGTTGCCAGTCATTGAGATCATGTAAAACCAGATCAAGGTGAATAAAGCCATGCTGCTCCATCTGGCGCGCATTTTACCGGCAAGCCCCGGACGCCTTGGCGACCCACGGAGGTGACAGACAGGTTACCTTTTCTCGATCCGATGGACTTTTCGGCGAGAGAAGCGATGATATCCCATGACCAGCAAATGACATCCCGCCGTGAGGGAAGAAAAACCAATATTGACCACACACAATGAGCGCAAACCACAGCAACTGGGTTGTTCAACCTTACCTTTTCTTCAATGGCCGGTGCGAGGAGGCCCTTGAATCCCTTTGGGTCACATTCCCCGAAGCTTGCTTCGGCTTTG
>CAZMLP010000339.1:0-2651 GCA_964566745.1 uncultured Verrucomicrobiota bacterium
GCGGCAATGGCTTCCACTACGGATGTGTCTGCGCCCATAAATCTACGTTATTGGTGGTTCGGTTTCTCGATCAAAACAAGTCTTGTACTCTACGGAGGGCCTCCAAAAAGTGAAACAAGAAATTTCCCGCTCGACAAAATGCGAGGTCCCCCACTTTCCTTCCAAAGGCCAACGGCTCCCTGCCCTCAAGGACGCGCCGAGATTTCCAGCATTCGCTCGATGGGCGCCCGCGCCCGGCGAATAATGTCGGGGTTTAGCTCGACCCGCGGCGTCAGGCGTTCCATGCAGTCGTGCAACTTCTCAAGCGTGTTCATTTTCATGAACCGGCACTCATTGCAGCGGCAATTGTCGGTCGGGGCGGGGATGAACGTCTTGCCGGGGCATTCCTTCTCCAGGCGATGGAGCATTCCTGCCTCGGTGGCGATGATGAATGCTCGCGCGGGATTTAGCCGGCAATAGGCGACCATCTTCTCGGTCGAGCAAACCTCGTCCGCCAGCATGCGCACCGCCCGCGTGCATTCAGGATGCGCCACGAGCGGGGCATCAGGGTGCTCGCGACGGATGCGCGTGATGCTCGCATGGGTCCACTCAACATGGACGTAACAATTTCCCTTCCAGAGGGTCATCGGCCTGCCGGTCTGTTCCATCACCCAGGCGCCGAGATTTTCATCCGGCACAAAAAGCAGGTCCTTGTCCTTCGGGGCGGCGTTGACGATTTTCACCGCGTTGCCGCTGGTGCAAATCACATCGCTCAACGCCTTCACCTCGGCACTGCAATTAATATAGGCAATCGTGTGGAAATTCGGGTTTGTGTCCTGCAACGCTTTGAGCTTGGGGCCAGGGCAACTGGCCTCCAGCGAGCATCCGGCATCGAGGTCGGGCAGAACGACAATTTTGTTGGGATTCAAAATCTTCGCCGTTTCGGCCATGAAATGCACCCCGCAGAAAACAATGACCTCCGCGCTGGTCTTCGCCGCCTGTTGGGAAAGGCCCAACGAGTCGCCGACGAAATCCGCCACGTCCTGAATCTCGGCCACTTGGTAATTGTGGGCGAGAATGACGGCGTTGTGCTTCTGCTTTAGCGCCAGAATCTCGCGCGAAAGGGTGTCGAGCCTCTCGGGCGGCACGGGACGCCGCACCGGAGTTCGGTCCACATTGGCTAACGGAACCTCGGCCACATCAATCATGCAAAAAACCTAGCCCGAACGATGATCCCCCGCAACAGCAGCGTTCGTCCGGTTCAGGGTGCCATTCCCTCTTTCCATTTTGAAATTGCGCGCGGACGCGGGTTTTTCTACCTTTCCCGTGCGCTACAGGGCGCGCCCCGTCCGCGGAAAGGACAGAAGTCCACCTCAGAAAATAACCGTAAGTTCACGAACTTACTTTCTGCCTGAATCAGCGGACAACAGGCGTAACGAAAGAAGTTCGTCATGCCAGTTAAATCATTGCCGTCCAGCCCCAGTCTGGACCACCTCAAGTACCAGGCGAAGGATCTCCTTGCTTCGTTCCATGCCGGAAACCCCGAGGCGCTCGCGCGTGTTCGCGAGTTCCATCCCAAACATGCCGGTCAAGGACAGCCTCCCCCTAAATTCGCGCTTGGCGACGCCCAATGGGTCATCGCGCGCGAGTATGGCTTCGAAAGCTGGCCCAAGCTGAAGCTCCATCTGGAGTCGTTGACCGGTGCCGCGCCCGGCAAATCAGCCGCTGTTTCGCCCGTCAGTCCCCTCGCGCAAGTGGCGCAGTTCCTCGAATTCGCCTGCCCGGATCACCATGTTCGCGGCGGTTTCGCGCACGTCATGGCCCGGAACGCCGCCGCGCGGATGCTGCGACGACACCCGGAAATCACCCGCGACAACCTGTACACATCCGTCGTTTGCGGCGAATTGGACGAGGTGAACCGCATCCTCGCCACGCGACCTGAAGCCGCGAACGAGAAACCCGCCTTTGCGGGACCGGACCGGTCCGGCTCCGGCAACTCCGATGATTTGTTCAAAGACAACGGCCCGAAATTGTGGGAACCGTTGCTTTACCTCTGTTTCACACGCCTGCCCATTCCAGCCGTGACCGAAAATTCCGTGGCCATCGCGCAAGCGCTACTCGATCGGGGAGCGAATCCGAACGCGTTTTTCATGGCGGGAGACAGTCGTTACACGCCGTTGGTGGGCGTGATTGGCGAGGGCGAGGAGAGCCGTCCGGCGCATACTCAACGGGACGCTCTTGCCCGTTTGCTCCTGGAGCGGGGCGCGAACCCGTTCGACATCCAAGTGGTTTACAACATTCACTTTCGCGGCGACGTTCTTTGGTTTCTCAAGCTAGCCCATGAGCAGTCTGTGAACGCCGGTCGCGAGGCCGCGTGGCAGGACCCGGCGTGGTCCATGTTCGACATGGGCGGTTACGGGTCAGGGGCGCGCTGGCATCTTGCCCTCGCGGTAAAAAACAACGACCTCGAACTTGCGGAGTGGTGCCTGGCGCACGGCGCGAATCCAAACGCCGGACCGCCCCGCGCTCAAACCTTGCCCCAGCAATCGCTCCACGCCCAGGCGCTTCAATCAGGGTTGCCGGAAATGGCCGCGCTTTTGGAACGCTTTGGCGCCAAAACCAGCGGTTCAACCGTGCAGCAGGACGCCTTTCGCGCGGCTTGTTTTCGGCTC
>CAZMLP010000340.1:0-4829 GCA_964566745.1 uncultured Verrucomicrobiota bacterium
ATGGATGGATTCGAGGCAACAGCGGAAATCCGCCGGGCGCAGGGAGGCCAGCGCCGCGTTCCCATTGTCGCGCTTACGGCCAACGCATTGCAGGGGGATCGGGAGCGCTGCCTGGCAGCGGATATGGATGACTATCTCAGCAAGCCTGTGAAACGCCCGGAATTGACGCGCGTCCTTGAGCAATGGGGCCGGGGCGGAACCGCTTCCGATCGTCCCGCCGCCAGCCAGAAGGCCTCCGAGGTTCCTGTCCCGGGTTAAAAGTCCGGGTGCCAAGTTGCGCTGACAACGGGAAACAATTATTCTCTGGCCAAGATGCGGTTACAAAAGTCGGATGCTGCTGCGCAAATCGCCACGACCGTCGGATGGATGAACAGACAAATCCTCCATCGCCGCCCCAGTTCCAAGTATCTGCTGATGTCGATGCTGTGGATTTTTCCGTCCATTGGCGCGCTGGTCATTCTCAGCTCGGAAATCCCGGATCTACTTAAAGCGCCCTCGTTCTTCGCGACGTTGGAGCAAACACGACTGGAGGGGTGGATTGCGGCCGCCTTATTAGGTCTGCATGCCTTTTTTCTGACGAAGGCGTGGCGATTGCGAAATGAACCTTTCGTCCCAGTGGTCGTTTACGACCCTCCAAATCCTGATTCCAACCCCCGCAACCTGAGCGCGGCTGCGTCTCCTCGTTTGCCGGGCAAAAGAGAAGAAAAATAACCTCATGCCAATTTACGAATACGAGCTTTGCGAGGGCGATTGCGCTTTGTGCGGCGGCAAGTTCACCGTCAATCGTCCGGTGAGTTCCCCCACTCTCACCAAATGCCCCGCCTGCAAGAAACCAGTGCGCAAAGTCTTCTCCAGTTTTTTCTCGCCCCACAAGCTCAAGCCTCTCTCCGTGACCGACGCCAAAAAAGCCGGTTTCACGGTCCTCAAACGCCTCGGCAAGGGCGAGTACGAGAGACAGTAGGGATAATGACGAAAACCGAATAACGAATGACGAGAGAAATCCAAATGCCCAAAAGCGCGAATATCCTTGGCTGGCGACGTTGAGGTTTTGGAGTTTGAGCTTGGTCATTTTCCCCCTTAGTCATTCGGATTTCGTCATTTTCCCACTTTCCCTTTTCTCCTGTTCAACATTTAGTGTCGGAGATTTAATGGCGTCCGATGACCTACCGCTGGAAGCCGCTCTGCATCTTGCTGACTCTCGCCGCGTTTCTGGCGGCACGGCTCACCCGCCCCGCGACGGCCGCTGAGGCCAAGCCCCCGCTGCCCGGTGACGCCTGGCGCGCCGCGCACCGCATCATTGACCTGCACCAGCACATCGGGACCAAACCGGAGTTTGTCCAGCGGGCCCTGCATATCATGGACGAGGCTGGCATTGGAATCGGAGTAAATCTTTCCGGTGGCACCGTGACGCGAAAGGACAACCAGCCCTCGGAGTTCGAGCAAAACCTCGCCCTCGCCAATCGGCGCGCGCCCGGGCGATTCCTGCAATACATGAACCTCGACTACACCGGGTGGGACAAGCCGGACTTTTCCGAGCGGGCCGTGCGCCAGGTGGAAGAGGGTTTCCGGCTCGGCGCGGCCGGCTTGAAGGAATACACGCGACTGGGCCTCTACCTGCGCGACGGCGAAGGCAAGCTTATCAAGATCGACAGTCCGAAACTCGACCCCGTCTGGAAACGCTGTGGCGAACTGGGCATGCCCGTCTCGATCCACGTCGCCGATCCGCGCGCCTTCTGGCTTCCGTTCAATGAAAAGAACGAGCGCTGGAAAGAGTTAAAGGATCATCGCCCCTGGTGGTTTGGCGACACGAACATTTATCCCGCGCGCGAGGACTTGCTTGCGGCCTTAAACCGGGTGATCGAGCGCAATCCAAAGACCACCTTTGTTTGCGTTCACTTTGCCAACAACGCCGAGGAAATCGACAAGGTGGACGAGTGGCTCGACCGTTATCCGAACATGATGGCCGACATTGCCGCGCGCATCCCGGAGCTTGGGCGTCACAACGCGGACAAGGTTCGCCGCCTCTTCACCAAGCACCAGGATCGCATCTTCTTCGCCACCGATTTCCAAGTATATGACCGGCTCACCCTGGGCTCCGGTGGCAGCGGCCCCGAACCCACCGACGCCGACGCCGCACTTTTTTATGCCAAACATTGGACTTGGTTTGAAACCAAGGAACGGCACTTCACGCACATGACGCCCATCCAAGGCGACTGGACCATTGACGCGATTGGCCTGCCGTCAAATGTCCTGCGCAAAATCTACTTCGACAACGCCCGCCGACTCCTCGCCCGTTCCCTGCCCTTGCCGGTCGCCCGCGCCAGCCGGATTAACGCCGATTTCCCGCTCAAGGGCGACCTGCGCAATCCCGCTTGGAAAAAGGCCGCGCCGGTTTCCGTCGATTACTCGTTAAAGGATTCAATCGTGAAACCCGAGCTGTCCACAGAAGTGCGTTTGCTCTGGTCGGACAAATATCTCTATCTCGGCTACAAAGCCCCTTACACCGATTTGACGCTGTTTGATCCGCCAAATCTGAAGCAGGAGCGCGTCGGCCTGTGGGACAAGGACGTGGTGGAATTGTTCATCGATTCCGATCCCTCCACGCCGAAGACCTATTATGAGTTCGAGGTGGCCCCAACCGGCGAGTGGATCGACCTTGAACTCGGCGTGCCCAAATTCTCGCTCGATTGGAACAGTGGTTGGGAAACGGTCGCGAAGATCGATTCCAAAGCCCGCGTTTGGACGGTCGAAATGCGAATCCCCCTGGCATCGTTGGGCCAAAATTCGCCCCGGATAGGCGCGCGCTGGCGCATGAACCTTTACCGGCATGACATCGCGCACAAAGTTTTCATGGCTTGGAATCCCTCGCTGACGCCGACCGCGCACACGCCGGAACGGTTCGGCATTTTGGAGTTTGGCGACTAAAGATTTCCGGTCCATACTCCTGTCGTTCCAATCAAATAGGGATGGTCGAACGAAGGTCTTGACCTGGCCGCAATTTGTTCTTAATTCGGTGCAAATATGAGTACTGTCGAAAAACACACGTTCCAAGCGGAGATCCAGCAAGTGCTGGACATCGTCATTCACTCCCTTTACACGGACAAAGAAATCTTTGTCCGCGAGCTAATTTCCAACGGCGCGGACGCGCTCGAAAAACTGCGCTTCCATCAGACAGCCGGCAGCCCGGTTTACCAGCCGGAGCTTGCCCCGGCTATCACCGTCAAAACGGACGAGACCGCCAACACCATCACGATCACAGACACGGGCATCGGCATGACGCGGGGTGAGATGGTCGAAAATCTTGGCACGATCGCCCATTCCGGCTCGAAGGCGTTTGTGAAGAAGCTGGCCGAGGAGAAAAAGGGCGCGGCGCAATTGATTGGCCAATTCGGCGTGGGATTCTACTCCGCATTCATGGTGGCCAAGAAGGTCGAGGTTTTCTCCCGCTCCTATGTGCCGGAGGAGACGGGCTGTCATTGGACCTCCGAGGGCGCGGGCGGTTATGAGATCGAGCCAGCCGCCGATCTGCCGCGCGGAACGAAGATTGTCGTCCACCTGAAGGAGGACGAGAAGGATTACGCGGGCGGGTTCCGGATCGAGAACATCATCAATCGTTACTCCAGCTTCGTGCCGTTCGACATCGACCTGAATGGCAAGGTGCTCAACAAGGTGCGCGCCATTTGGACGCGGAACAAGAGCGAGGTGAAGGAGGAGGAATACAACGAGTTCTACCAGTTTATCGGCCACGACTCGCAACCGCCGCTGTACCGCCTGCATTTCACCGCTGACGCCCCGCTGGCCATTCAATCGCTGCTCTTCGTGCCGCCGAAGAATTGGGAGCAGATGGGCATGAACCGCATGGAGTGCGAGGTGCATCTCTATTGCAAAAAAATCCTCATCCAGTCGAAGCCGAAGGGCCTGCTGCCGGAGTGGCTGCGCTTTCTCAAGGGCGTGGTGGACAGCGAGGATTTGCCGCTGAACATCTCGCGCGAAACGATGCAGGACAGCGCGCTGTTGCAGAAACTGAACAAGGTGCTCACCAGCCGCTTCTTGAAGTTCCTCGACGAGCAGTCGGAGAAGGACACGGCCAATTATTTGAAGTTTTACGAGGAGTACAACCGGTTCCTGAAAGAGGGTGTGGTCACGGACTACGCCCATCGCGAGCCGCTGGCAAAGCTGTTGCGTTACGAGTCCTCCACGTTGCCAAAGGGCGAGAAAACCTCGTTGGCCGAGTACGTCAAGCGGATCACGGGGGACCAAAAGGAGATTTACTTTCTCGTCGCCCCGAACCGTGAGGCCGCCGAGGCGAGCCCGTATTATGAGGTTTTCCAATCGCGGAAGTTCGAGGTGTTGTTCCTCTACGACCCGTGGGACGAGTTCGTCATGGAGCACCTCAACGAGTTCGAGGGCAAGAAAACCAAGGCCGCGGAAAAGGCCGACCTCAAGCTCGACGACCAAACGAAGGTCGAGGGCGAGTTGAGCGACGCGGAGGCCGAGGGGCTGGCCAAGTGGCTCAAGGACACGCTCGGTGATCGTGTGGGCGCCGTGCGCGTCTCCAAACGGCTTGTCGGCAGCCCGGCAACCGTGGTGGACAGCGATCAGAACGTCACTTCCAGCATGCGCAAGCTGCTCAAATCGATGGACCGCGAGCGCGGGGCGATGGCCAGCGCCTTCAAGTCGGACCTCGAAATCAATCCGAAGCATCCGATTATTTCGCGCCTGGAGGCCACGCGCCAGGCCGACGCCACGCTAGCCGCAAAGGTCGCCGAACAGGTGCTTGACAATGCCTTGGTCGCCGCCGGCCTCATGGAGGACCCGCGTGCGATGCT
>CAZMLP010000341.1:0-7084 GCA_964566745.1 uncultured Verrucomicrobiota bacterium
CAGGGCGGCTACCAGGACTGGGTGATCCAGCGCCAGGTGAACCTCCTGGCCATCCAACTGGCCAGGGAAACCCAGGAGATGCGCGAGGAGGAGGACCTTCATGGCCAGCGCCTCGGCGAGCGGCTGGTGCAATGGCTTCTCTCCCGGTTTCTGCTGGCCGCCAAGGAGTTGGACCAACTGGAGGGCGAGGCCAAGTGGAAACGGATGCGAGAGTTGGTTTCTGATCTGGCCAAGCTGCGCCGCCTGGAGCGGGAGGCCCGCAAGGACGAGGCGGACCGCAAGGAGGCCAAACGCAAGGATCGCGACTGGCAGGAGTCGCTGCAATGGATGGTCCAGAGCCTGAAGACCAAGGGGGAATCAAAAAGCCCGAAACCGGCCCACCCGGCTCCGCCGGTCGCGCCGAATCCAGGCGAATCAAGGTCTTTGCCGACGGCCACTGTACCGACGGCCAAAGGAGCGACCTCCCCGGCACCCGCCCCGTCTTCACCTGCCAATCCAGGCCAATCCAACCCAATCAAACCTTCGCCTGAGCCGGTGGCTACCCCTTCCAACGAATCACCCGCTCCAAATCCATTGAAACAAATGGGCGTGGCGGAGGTGTCGATTCCCTCGGAAAACCAGACCAATCCAGGTGAATCAAGGGTCCTCGCGGACGGCAATTCTGCGCCCGGCCAACGAAAGTAATTGTGAACAACCCGTTGCCAGGTAGGGACGGCCCGCTGGGCCGTCCGGGTGCGCACAAACAAGCGAATATTGGAACCGCAGCACCGCGCTCTTTCTCACGGCTTGCCCGGACGCGACACCCATCTATCTCTGCCTCTCTCCGGTGGCAACTGGCCCCCAAAGTCAGACTAATCCAGGTGAATCAAGGGTCCTTGCAGACGGCAATCCAGCGCCCGGCCAACGAAAGTAATTGTGAACCACCCGTTGCCAGGTAGGGACGGCCCGCTGGGCCGTCCGGGTGCGCTCGAACCAGCGTAATTTGGAACCGCGGCAAAACCAGCCCCAAAAGTCAGACCAATCGAGGCGGATCCAGCGTCCTCGCGGACAGCAATCTTGCGCCCGGCCCACGAAAGTAATTGTGAACAACCTGTTGCCAGGTAGGGACCGGTCGCTGACCGGTCCGCGAACGCTCGGACAGACAAATATTGGAACCGCGGCACAGAGCTCACGAGTCACCGCCTTGCCGGGACGCGACACCCATCTATCTCTGCCTGCCTTCGGTGGCAACCGGCCCCAAAAGTCAGACCAATCCAGGTGAATCCAGGGTCCTCCCGGACGCTAATTCTGCGCCCGACCCACGAAAGTAATTGTGAACAACCCGCTGCCAGGTAGGGACCGGTCGCTGACCGGTCCGCGAACGCTCGAACCAGCGTGATTTGGAATCGTGGCGCTACCGGCCCCAAAAGTCAGACCAATCCAGGTGAATCAAGGGTCCTCCCAGACGCCAATTCTGCGCCCAGCCAACGAAAGTAACCATCAACCATCCTTTGCAAGGTTGGGACCGGTCGCTGACCGGTCCGCGAATGCGCAAACAGGCGCCACTCGCCATCGCGGTTCCGATCATCCCCCATTCCATTTGGTGAATGACGATGGACACCTCGGCGCGCCGGATGAACTTGCCGCCGCCCCGCGGTCTCCGCCGTTGTGGTGGCGCGGAAAGATTCGAGTTCAGTGTTTATGCGGCCACCCCTGCCGCGGGAACTCCATACGGTCCGGCTTGGTGGCGGTATCCAGAGCTTTTTAACAGGCTGCCAGGTGCTCTCTCCTCGTTCGTTCGTCCGGATTTTGTCATTTTTTTCATACCTCTTTTTGTTTGCGCGCGCGACAGTCGGCCGGAATGCTCGTCTGTGTTGCCCATGACGCTTTCGAACGAGATGACGTTTTCGCGCCCGCCCGCGCGAACGCGTCCGTTGGCTTGAATCAATTTCCTCTGATGGGCGTCTGATTTCCTGAACCTTGACAATTCATCCATGACAAATTCCCGATCTCCCCACGTGACTTCCCGGTCCAAATGCTTTTCGTTCGTTGCCCTTGCGGCGGTTTTTGCGGCCTCGCTCTCGGGTTGCCAGGAGCTGGGAAACTCTTATGCCTCCGCGCCCAAGCCGTTGCGGGTTCTGCTGATTACCGGCGGCTGCTGCCACGATTATGCCCGGCAAAAGGACATTCTGAAGCAAGGCATCGAGGCGCGCGCGAACGTGGTGGTGGACCAAATCCACACCGACGACAAGACGACTCACCCGCCCCTGGCGATCCTCGGCAACCCGGATTACGCGAAGGGCTACGACCTGGTGATCCACGACGAGTGCGGCGCGGACATCTCGGACCCGGCGGTGGTCCAGGGCGTGCTCAAACCGCACCAGGACGGCATTCCGGGCGTCAACCTTCACTGCGCGATGCATTGCTATCGCATAGGCAATCCGAACGATCCCGTCACCCTGGGCACGCCGCACGGGTATTGGTTCGAGTATCTGGGCCTGCAATCAAGCGGCCACGGCGCGCAACTGCCCATCAGCCTGGCCTTCGCCGACCCGGAGAGCCCGGTCACCAAGGGAATGGCCAACTGGACCACGATCAACGAGGAGCTTTACAATAACATCCACCTGTTCGCGAACGCCCACGCCCTCGCGCGCGGTTCCCAGGTCGTGAAGCGCCGCAACGGCGAGCAAGGGACGAACACCTTCGTCACCGTCTGGTCGAACACTTACGGTCCGAAAAAAACTCGCGTTTTCAGCACCACGATCGGCCACAACAACGACACCGTCAGCGACCCGCGTTATCTCGACCTGGTGACGCGCGGCGTGCTCTGGGCGACCGGCCATCTGAAGAACGATGGCGCCCCGGAAAAGGGTTACGGCCCGGGCGGCAAATGAGGTAACGGTTCAATTTGACCCGGCGCCGGAACCTGTTTCTGGCGCCGGTTTTCTTGGCGCGGCCAATCCAGTTTTGTTTATGACCTCCTCTCGTTTCTCCTTCTTCTGGAATAAAAGGTGTCCCCTCTCTGCCTCCATTCTCGCGGTATTGCTCGCCGCGCTTTCCGGGGGGCAAGTCCGCGCGGCTGAGAACTCCGTGCCGCTGACCGACGCCGAGATTCTCAAGAAGATCACCGCGCCGGCGGAGTTCGAGGCGACCGTCTTCGCGGCGCCGACGAACATCTCGTATCCTATCTTTCTCAGCGCTGCGGTGGATGGGACCTTGTTCGTGGGCTGCGACGAGAATGGCTCGCTCGACCGCAAGCCGGGCCGGGGCCGCGTGGTGATGTGCCGCGACACCGACGGCGATGGCAGGGCGGACAAGTTCAGCGACTTCGCCAAAATGGACAGCCCGCGGGGGGTGGCGTGGGACGCGAGCACCAGCACGCTTTACGTCATGCATCCGCCCTTCCTCA
Source organism: uncultured Verrucomicrobiota bacterium (assembly GCA_964566745.1). Lineage (GTDB taxonomy): Bacteria > Verrucomicrobiota > Verrucomicrobiia > Limisphaerales > CAZMLP01 > CAZMLP01. The sequence goes on from CAZMLP010000341.1 coordinate 3,389, forward strand.
CGGCGTACCATGACGACAGCCACACGGGCGTGGCGAACCGCTCGGAGGACTTGATCACCGGGCTGGGCTTCGGCCTCGATTTCCGCGGCGCGGACCACACGATCAACGGCATTCGCCTCGGTATCGATGGCTGGATCTACATCGCCTGCGGCGATTACGGCGCGGTGAAGGCGACGGGCAAGGACGGGCGCTCGTTGTCACTGCGGGGCGGTGGCATCGTCCGCATTCGCCCGGACGGCACGGGCCTGGAGCAAGTGGTCTGGGGCACGCGCAACATCCTCGCCGTGGCGATCAGTCCGACGCTCGATTTGTTCACACGCGACAACACCAACGACGGCGACGATTGGAACGATCGCCTCAGCTTCAATCCCATTGGCGGCCAGATGGGCTACCCAACCCTGTTCCGTAATTTTGCCGACGAGACGATCCCCGCAATGATCGATTTCGGCGGCGGCTCGCCGGTCGGCTCGATCTTCATCGACGAGCCGGCCCTGCCCAAACCGTGGTCGTACGGTTTCTATTCCGTCGAGTGGGGCCGCAGCGAAATCGATATTCATCCGCTCACTCCCAGCGGCGCGTCGTGGAAGGCCGGGACCCAGCAATTCATGAAAATGACCCGGGCCACGGATCTGGATGTGGATGGAGCCGGGCGCCTGTATGCGGCGAGTTGGGACGGCGCCACCTTCACCTACGCCGGACCCAACGTCGGTTACGTCATTGCCCTGACCCCCAAGGGCGCGAAACCCGCCGCTGTGCCGGACTTCAAGAGGCTTTCGGACGCGCAATTGGTGGAAACGGTTGGCTCGCCGAGCGGCGCGTGGCGTTTCGCGGCCCAACGGGAGTTGCTCGCTCGTGGTCCCAAACCGGTCTTCACCAAGGGCCTCCAACAAATCGTGGCTCGCAATACCAACATTGGCGCGCGGGTCGCCGCGATCTTTACCCTTAAACAACTGCTGGGAGCCAAGTCGCATTCCATTCTAATTGGCTACACAAAGCGCGACGATTTGCGCGAGTTTGCGCTAAAGGCGCTGGCGGACGATCCCCGCGTGGCGCCGGACGTTCCGGCCAAGCCGTTTCTTTCGGCGCTGGCGGACACGAATCCACGCGTTCGGTTGCAGGCGGTGACAGGCCTGGGCCGGCTCGGGAAGACCGAGGCGGCGGAGGCATTGCTCTCACGAACCGCGGACGAGGATCACACCGTCGCGCACATTGCCGTGCAGGCATTGCGCTGGCTGAGGGCGTCGGACGTCTGCTTGCGCGCGCTTGATTCCGCCGACGACAAGCTGAAGTCCGGCGCGCTGCGCGTGCTGCAATCGCTCTATGAGCCGGCGGTCGTGGACGGCTTGACGCGGCGCCTGGCGAACGCGAACGGCACGGTCCGGCGCGGGATTTACACAACCCTTTGCCGGTTGGACATGAAGGAGGCGCCCTACACAAATCCAAGCATGTGGTGGGGAACGCGGCCGGACACCAGCGGGCCGATCTACAAGCCGGAACGCTGGGAGGAGAGTGACAAAATCGAGGAGGCGCTGAAACAATACCTGCTCCCGGCGCAAGGCGACGACGCCCGCGCCTTTGTCACCGCGCTCCTGCGGATGAAAATCTCGTTCCCGGGGTTTTCCGGGTTGATGCTGGAGAAAGCGGGCCGGGACACGGGCTCCCGTCTGGACGTGATCGCGACGCTCGTCTCGCCCAAGACGCCCGCGCCGGAGGATTTGCTCAAGGCATTGTCCGCCATCGCCACCTCCCCTGCTGAAACGCCGGAGTTGCGGGCACGCGCGTTGCGCCTGCTCCAGACGATCAGCGAGCGGAATTTCAACGCCGCGCGCGACGCGTTTGTGACACTCGCCTCGGCCGAGCCATCCGGGCCGCTCGCGGTGGTGTGGGAGGAGTTCACCCGCGATGGCCGGCATGCGGGACGGGTCGCCAGTTTTGCGACGCTCGCGAAGTCAGACAACCCGGTCGAGCGCGCCCTGGGTGACACGGTGTTGCTGAACCTGGTCAACAGCACCGTGGTGAAGGACAACCGGGCAAAGGGCGCCGCGCGCCGCGCGCTGGAGGGGCTGTGGGACAATCCCGGCCAGGCGATCAGTTTGATGGCCGCGATCGCTCGCACACGCTCGACGCAATACAATGACCAGGTTCGCCAGCAGGCCGGCAGTGCCAACGCCGCCGTTGCTTCCGCGGCAAAATCCACTTTGGCGACCCTCGGCCTGGACCCCGCGAACGGGACGGGCGCCCGGACGATTTCCGATTTGGAATTCGCGGAGGTGGTCAAGCTGGCGCTGGCGGAGAAAGGTGACGCCCGTGCGGGCGAGCAACTATTTCTCAAGCAGGGCTGCGTCGTTTGCCACACGGTTTCGGAGAAGGACCCGCCGAAGGGACCAATGCTCGGCGGCATCGCGCGCCGTTACAGCCGCGCGGAGTTGTGCGAGTCGATCCTGAAACCCAGCGCGAAGATCGCCCAGGGCTTCGAGTCGCAGTCGTTCAAGATGAAGAACGGCGACCAGATTGACGGCTTTGTGGTGAAGGAGGGCGGCGATTCGGTCGAGGTGAGGAACATCGTCGGCGCCAACACCGTGCTGGAAAAGGCGAACATCGTGGAGCGCCAGAAGAAGGATCAATCGATCATGCCTGAGGGCCTGGTGGGCAACATCACGCCCGCGGAACTGGCCTCCATCCTGGCGTTCCTGGAATCCACCGGGGCGAAGTGAGCCGCGGCGCGAGACAGCGGACGCCTTCGCGGTTATTGGATGATTGAAGGCAAATCCCCCGCCAGCAGCATTTGCGGCACCTGGGCAAAGGACCAGCCGCTACCCGCGCTGAAATTGAACACCCAGACCAGGTCAAATCGTTTGTCCGGCCAGTTCTGCGGCACGGTGATGCTGTTGCCCGCGATGGCGTTGGCAATCGCCGGAATCAACTCGTGCTGCCAGGCGACCAGCACTGGTCCGTTGAGTCCAACAATCTCCCCGGCCAGTTGAGTCTCCTGGCCTTTGGAGAACTTGGTGTTGATCGGAAATGCAGCGCCAAGCTTTTGGGAGAGTGGCGTGATGGTCTCGATGGGACGCAGGCTTTTGCTACCGTGCGTGCCGGAGGCGTAGAGAAGTTTTGGAGTGGCTAGTTGCGGGTTGGCGAACACACCGGAGGCGGGCGCGAAAAACGAGGCCAGTGCCCCGGCCCGTTGCCAGCCGAGGACCGTCAACGACTCCTTGTCGTGGTCGCCATCAAAGGTGACCCCGTGCGGCGGAGGGTTGTCAGGCGGCTTTTCCGCGTGCCGGATGATCATGATTTTGGCGCCGTTGGCGGGAGTGGTCATGGGATCTCTTTCTGTGTGACAAGCCGGTCTCTGTGTAAAAGTTGTTAATCATTTCTCCTTATCCCCCCGACACAATGCACCTAAAATGCGGATTGGGAAGTTCCAAGTTTCTATTTCAATGATTCTCTTAGAGAGCTTGCCGAATTTAGAACCCGCGTGGGCGGCCCGAATGCCCCTCGTGACGCGGACGGGCATGAGTCCCGCGAACCTGTCCGGGCGGCGGTTTTTGGCCGGTTCCCCGATTGAATTCCCGCCCCGGACCCGGCAGACTGCCCGCATGAATCTGGAAGCAATCCAAGCGGCGTTGCGCGCCGCCGAGCTGGCGGGCTGGCTTTTCTTCGATCATCACGAGCGTGACCCGCTGGCGTATCGCGTGC
>CAZMLP010000342.1:0-3513 GCA_964566745.1 uncultured Verrucomicrobiota bacterium
GGAAGGACGGCGCGTCTTTTACACGGAATCGCCTGTTCGGCGGTCGCGGTAAAAATTCTCAGGAAAAATGCGCTAAACCTCATTGCCAAACGTTACTCACAGGCGTAGCACAAAACTTCAGCCAGTGTGGAGCGGGTGCCAATTCGCGGTTACGTTTGCGCCGCGAGGCGGCGGCGGGGCATTCAAATTTCAACTCGAAAGCAAGGTTATGAGGATTGACTTGAGATCGCGCGAGCGAGGCTTTGTCGTCATGAAGGGGTGGATTTTTTTGAAACGGGCGTTGGAAAAACCAGCCGCCAAAATCTGCCTGGCGGGCGTATTGGCGTCGTTGCTGGCCGGGACGGCGCGCGCGGACAATATCGCCCCGCTGGGATCCGGAATCATTGGCGTGAATGACGCCATCGATGGTGATGCTGGTACTCCGGTGTCGAATGCGGGGGCTCCGGCCAACATCAATGACGGCGATTTGGACTCGCACGTGGATAATTATAGCGGCGGCACCGACAAGGGGCAGACGAACAGTTTCGTCGGGATTCTCTGGCCGGCCACCCGCTACGAGCAACTCAACACCTTAACGCTTACGATGGCGGCGTTCCTGGACGGCGGATGGTTTGGCAAGCCCAACTCCGCGCCCGTGGCAGGCGGCAATCTGAATTCTGATTATTTGGTCGCTCCCGTCGTGCAAGTCTCGACCAACCATGGAGTCACTTGGACGACGGTGACGGCCACCACGGATTACCTCACCGCACTGGATGGGCAAAGCATTGGCGGCGGCGGGAATCCAAACCCCAACCCGTTGACCGTGAACTTCACGCTCAACCCGCCGGTGACGGGAGTGAACGGCGTCCGAATCATCGGGCCGAACGGCGGCGTGGTGGATGGCGGTTTCCTCGGGGTATTCGAGTTGGATGTCGAGGCGACCGCTGCCGCCGACACGGACGGCGATGGAATGCCGGACGATTGGGAGCGGGCCAATGGCCTCAATGTCGGCGTGAATGACGCGGCCGACGATCCGGACGGGGACGGATTATCCAACGCGCAGGAATACGCGCTCGGGACGGACCCGCACAAGGCGGACACAGATGGCGACGGCCTGAAGGATGGCGATGAAGTTAACGTGTATCTCACGAGTCCATATCTCGGGGACACCGATGGCGATGGCTTAAGCGACGGGGACGAGGTGACCCGAAAGACCGATCCGCTCCTTGCGGACACGGATTTGGACGGTCTCGCCGACGGAGACGAGGTGAACAAATACAAAACCGACCCGTTGAAGCTGGACACTGACGGCGACGGCTATTCGGATGGCACCGAGGTGGCGCAAGGAAGCAAACCCACTGACAAGAACAGCATTCCCGGAAATCTGGCTTTGACCGGGACAGCGACCCTCGGCACCAAAGACGCCATCGATAGCGGCGTGGACACTGAAATTGAATTGTTTCACGCGGGGGCGGGGACGCTGATCAATGATGGCAATTTGACCACGCACTCGGACACTTTCAACGGCGTCGCCCCCGGCAAGGCGAGTTTTGTCGGCATCAAATGGGATCAGCCGCTGACCAATGAGGTGGTGCGAATCGAGCTGACGCTGGCCATGTTCTACGATGGCGGCTGGTTCGGACCGAATGGCAAAGGACCGGCGCAGGGCGGCCAATTGACCTCCGCTTACGTGAGTGAGCCGAACGTGGAAATCACAACGGACGGGGGAGCCACTTGGACCGTGGTGGACCATAGTTCTGACTATTTGAACGTTATGATTGGAAAACGTGTGGGTGGCGGCACGCAGCCGAATCCCACAACGGCAAGCTCGGTGTTCACGCTTAAGACGCCCGCGACCGGAATTACCGGCATCCGTTTGGTGGGCAACGAGGGAGGGACTGCGAGCGGCGGTTTTCTGGGCGTGGATGAGTTCGCGGTTTATGCCAAGAGCGACACGGACGGGGACGGAATGGATGACGATTGGGAGATCAAGCATGGCCTCCTGGTCGGCACCAACGACGCGAGCGCTGATCCTGACGCCGACGGCTTGACGAACCTGCAGGAGTACAACGCGAGCACCGATCCCCACAATCCGGACACTGACGGGGACGGCCTGAAGGATGGCGTGGAGGTAAACACATCCAAGACGAACCCGAATTCCGCCGACACCGATGGCGACGGCTTGAGCGACGGCGACGAGGTGAACAAGTATAAAACCAACCCGCTCGCCGTGGACACCGACGGCGACGCTTTCCCCGACGGCATCGAGGCGCGTTTGGGAAGCGATCCCACGAGCACGGGCAGCATTCCCGGGGACATCAGTTCCATCGCAACCGGAATCCTGGGCACGAAACCATCGCTTGACGTCGGAACAGACCAGGAGACGCCGACCTTCAACGCGGGATCGGCCGCCAACATTAATGACGGCGACCTGACCACGCGCGTGGATGATTGGAATAATGCAAGCGCCGACGCGGTGAGTTTCGTCGGACTCGTGTTTCCCAAAATTATCACCAATCAAATCACCCGGATCGAGTTGACCTTGGCGACATTTACCGATGGCGGTTGGTTCGGCCCCAACAATGTCTCGCCTGGTCCCGGCCTGCCGTTGACCGTGGATGACTTGACCGAGCCGAGCGTGGAGGTGACGACTGATGGCGGCACGACTTGGACGACTATTCCCGGTACATCGGATTATTTGGCGGTGATGACCGGTCATGTGATTGGCTTTGCAACGGGCGGCCCGAATCCAACCTCCGCCAAGGTAACCTTCACTGTGGCAGCGACCAACGTGAACGGCATCCGCCTCGTCGGCTCGGAAGGTGGTGTCGCCAGCGGCGGTTTCCTCGGGGTGTTCGAGTTCGCCGCGTTCGTCAAAGGCGGAATCACCAACCAATCCCCGTCATTCAAGCTGTTGAGCACGGCGGTGAAGGGTGGACAAATTCAATTCGAGTTCGACTCCACGGCGGGCGCCAGTCACGTGGTTCAGTTCAAGAACAAACTCGATGATGCCGCGTGGCAGACGCTGGCCACCATCCCCGGTGACGGCACGCGCAAACAAGTGACGGACAACACCGCCGCCGCGCAGCGGTTCTACCGGGTGTCCAGTCAATAGGCCGGGCCTGACAAAGTTGCAATGCGACGCGCGGGATGGCCTCGACTGTCCCGCGCGTTCTTCTTTTCTGCGTGCCCCGTTGTTATTGGTGGTGAATCAAATGGCGGAACCCCTTGGCATTTTCGGCCCGGCTCTTAAGCTCCTCGCATGTCGAAGGACTATGTGTTGCAGCCGTTCCATCCGCCGGTTGAGCTGCAGATCGACTACGCGCGCGAGTTGAACGCGCAGCAGCACGCCGCCGTGACGGCCGCGCCGGGCCCGGCGCTGGTGATCGCCGGGGCGGGTTCGGGGAAGACGCGCACGCTCACCTATCGGGTCGCCTTTCTGCTGGAGCATGGCGTGCCGGCCGACCGCATTCTGTTGCTCACCTTCACGAACAAGGCGGCAAAGGAGATGATGCGCCGCGTGGCCGATCTGCT
>CAZMLP010000343.1:0-9451 GCA_964566745.1 uncultured Verrucomicrobiota bacterium
CTGCAACTCGGCGAAATGGTTGCCGCCGCCAACGGTGCCGAAGGCGCTGTCATAGGGTGTGGAAGCCAGGCCGTTCCTGGCGAGGCGTGACGCCACATCCCCTTCCCACGGCTGCTCGAGGTCGAAGGGCAGTGAGACCCAACGATCCAGCTTGGCTTTGCGCCGCGGCAGATCGGTCCGCCAGAGACCCATACCGCAACCGATGTCACCGCCAATGATCGCGGGATAGAGAATCCCCTCGGTCGCAAACGCGGCCCCGACGGGATGCCCCTTCCCCGGATGTAAATCGGGCAGCCCGACCGCGAGGCGAACGCCGTCCAGTCGCGCGGTGGCGTGCAGTTGGCGAATCGCCTCGCCCTCAATCCAACTGGCGGACGAGGCGATCAACTGAACCGTGGCCGGCATGCTGTCAACAATAGTGCTCATAAATAAATGGAGTGGGACAAGCGCATGGCGAAAAGAACCCCCCGTGACCGCCCGCTCGGAGCGCGGCAAGTCCGGCCGTGTCCTGAACCGCACGGTCACGAGGGCAAACAACCACTACTCAATCACACTGAGAATCCGTCCAGCGGCCCCCTTGCAAGTGGGCCGGAAACGCGATTCCTTCAGCGGCGGCCAGATCCGGACCTTGCGGTCCGGCTTGTAACTCCGGCGCGTGGGCAACTGGCTGCGATAACGAATAACGGGTCGCATAGGTCTTCCTTTCGGTTTGAGGTTTCACCGGTTCACTAAAAAAGGGCAGCGCGGCGGGATCTAGGCCCGGCTGCGCGCTGAAAATCCCGGCGACGGGCGCCATTTCCAAATGACGCGGCGTGCCGGGTTCCGTTTCGGAGGAATGAGTCGCCACCAACCTTGGCAGGCGGCACTCAGGTGAGGCTGCGGGCGGCCGTTGCCGGACCGCTGAAATCCATGGAAGCTGTTTCGCGCCAGCGCGCTTGGAGCGAGTTAATTAAATCTGTGGCCGTTTTTGGCAGGGACCTCGCGCCGCGAGGTCCGCAATTGGATTGGAAAGGCGCGGTTGAACAGACAGCGCAACGCGCCGTTCCCACGTTTGCGTGGCTACAATATTTCTGGAATTGCTCTAAACGAGCTTGTTTCGAGGTGTTGTCACGCCGGGGCCTTGGCACTGGCGGAGCCAGAGCCGGCCCATGGCGGACCGGTGGACGCAAGAAGAATTCCTCGTGTGGAAACCGTGTTTGCGAGGTGGTCAGCTCGTGAAAACACTTTTCAGGACGTCAATCAAGCTGTCCTGACCGAAAGGTTTTTCCAAAAGGGCGCTGACTCCAATTGATTTGAACTCCGCCACTTCTTGCTCGCCGAACCGGCCGCTCGTCACGACCGTTTTCGCTGCGGGTGCCATGTGCTTCAGCACCCGGACAAAGTTCACTCCGTCCATGTTGGGCATGTGGCAGTCGGTGATCACCAGGTGCAATTCCTGGCGCTTGTCGGCCACCTTGACCAGCGCATCGGTTCCGTCCACGGCGGTAACCACCTTGAAGTTGAGCAACGCGAGGGCCTTGCGCACCACCTCCCGCACGTGCGGTTCATCATCCACCACGAGAATGGTTTCGCCATTGCCGCGGAACTGGGTCCCTGATTTGGCCAACGGGGTCGGGTCGTGAGCGGATGAATCGCTGGCGGGAAGAAAAACCGAAAACACAGCGCCCTGCCCGGGCTCCGAATGAAGCCGGACAAATCCACCATGACTTTTGACAATGCCAGCGACGGTGGATAAACCAAGGCCGGTCCCCTTGTCGGGGCTTTTGGTACTGAAGAATGGCTCAAAAATGCGTTCCTGAACCTCGGCGGAAATGCCTGTGCCTGTGTCCTTCACGCGCCACACCACATACTTGCCTGGCTTGGCGTCCTGGCTGACGCGAGCGTAGGTCTGGTCAATTTCCCTGTTTTCCGCCACCAGCGTCAGCGTTCCTCCCCCCGGCATGGCATCCCGGGCGTTGACGCACAAATTGAGGAGCACTTGGTGAAGTTGGGTCGCGTCCCCCAGAATCATCGACAGCCCGCCGGCGATTTCGCTTTTCAACTGGATGTTTTTGGGAAAGGTGCCTTTGATAATGGCCTCCATTTCCCGTATGATGCGCCTGGGTTGGATGAGGATGCGCTCGCCTTCGACCCCCCGGGCAAAGGTCAACAACTGGCGCACCATGTCCGCGCCCCGCTTGGCGCTCGATTCGATGATGTCCAACATTCGTGCCGGCTCGGGGGGATGCAATCGCAACATCTCCACGCTCATCAAAATGGGCGCCAGCGCGTTGTTCAGGTCGTGCGCCACTCCGCTGGCAAGAGTTCCAATGCTCTCCAGTCTCTGCGCCCGGAACATTTGAGCCTCGGTCCGTTTTCGCTCCGTGATGTCGCAAGTGACCTTGGCGAACCCGCGCAGCTCGCCCGAGCCGGTGCGGACCGCGCTTAAGATCACATGGGCCAGGTACTTGGAGCCGTCTTTGCGGATCCGCCAGCCTTCCTCCTCAAAACGTCCTTGGGCGGCGGCGTCGGCCAATTCGCGCTCCGGTTTCCCCACACCCCGGTCCTCTTCGGAATAAAAACACGAAAAGTGGCGACCCACGATTTCTCCGGCCTGATAGCCGAAAATTCGCGCCGCGCCGCCGTTCCAACTGATGATGTCACCCTTCGGACTCAGCATGATGATGGCATAATCATTCACGCTTTCGATCATCAATCGAAACCGCTCCTCGCTTTCGCGGAGCCGCTCGTGCGCCCGGCGGCTTTCCCGCCGCTGGTCGGCGGCATCGAGCGCCCGATGGACTGCGGAAGGCAATCGCTCCAACCGGTCCTTCAAAACGTAGTCCGTGGCGCCCGCCTTCAAACATTCCACAGCCTCGGCGGGACTAATAGCCCCCGAAACAATGATGACCGGGACGTCCGGGTGGGCCTTGGTGACCAATTCGATCGCCGATTTGCCGTCGAAGTCGGCAAGATTGAAGTCAGAGATCACGAGGTCCCACCCCTCTTCGTTTAGCGCCAGTTCAAACTGCCGGCGGTTCACCGCCACTGTTATCTCGCAACGCGGGCCGTCGCGCTCAAGTAACTCGCGAGCCAACGCCGCGTCGCAGGCATTATCTTCTAAATGAAGCAGGCGGGGTATATGAGCGTCACCGCGCATAATAGCTTTTCAAGAGGAATAGCAGGGGGCTGAATGGGTCGTATCCTTGCAAAAAGCAATCCATCCAGAGCGGGCGCGCGGCACCCACGAAAGAAACGGGCACGTTTCGTGCAAATTGCCAGATTCTATCGCCCGGTTAAAAACCTGCTTCAGAAACAGACAAAAGCCGATCTGCAAAAATATTTTTAACCACACCAGCTCGACCTCCGTCCATTCATCGTGGACCGTTCTAACCCTGAAACAACGGTGAGATACTACCAGAATGCTCCAAATTAGAGCAAGACAAATCCGCTTGCCTTGGACGGACGCGCGGGTGATAGATTCCACTTCGTTTGCCTTTGAAATAGCAAAAAATAGTTAGTGCAGAAATGCCCCAAAAAAACAGCAAATCTCCGGGTAAAGACGTGGCGAATGTCGTGGGCGGGCGCTTGCGCGAAGTTCGAATCGCCGCCGGATTGACCCAAAGCCAGTTGTCCAAACTTTGTCTCCAGCGAGGGCTGAAACTGGCTCGCGGGACATTGGCCAAAATTGAATGCCAAGTCCGGATGGTGAAGGCTTGCGAACTTTACATCATCGCCCGGGTTCTGGACGTGCCGGTTGAAAGTTTTTATCCGGACGGCTTTGGTCGTCCGTCCAAATGACTGGAGGCTCCGCTTCCTGGCCGGCTTGGAAATGACGCGGGCCGGGCTGTTGCCATCCCGGCCCGCGTGAACAACAAAGAACAAACACCAGCGCAGATCAAATCTCTGCGGCCACAGGCATTTCGCGGTGGACGTTTCGGTGTTTGGGGCACACCTCCTCCGAAGCCCTTGATTTGTAAAATCGGGAATCGCACATCCGGCGGCTTCCGGCCCAGCTTCTAAACAGACCGGTTGCGCGGCGGTCAATAACCGCCTGACGCCGGATATTATATTGTGCTGCCAGGGACATCATTTAGATGTCGCAATATCTCTGCTCACAGACGTTCAGCCTTTCGCGTTCAGTTTCATGTGTTTGCGTCCCCGGGAAAACAAAAACCCCTGCTTTCCTCTCGGGAAGCAGGGGTGGGAAATCGTTTGTTTTCGCCTACCTGCCTGCTTCCTCCCGTCGATTCATGGTAATTGGCGTTTGTTTGGCAAATCGGGACCAATCTCCCATGACGGCGCGGAGCACTCCGCCCTGGCACACCAAGCCATGACTCATGGCCGGGGCAACCGCGCTCGGCGGCTGGCTCAGGGTGGTTGTGTTCCGTAAATGTTTCATATTCGACGTGACTACAACTACCCGGAGGCCATCCGGAACGCAACTTATATTTTCAACTTTCTTTTCCATCTTATATCATAATATCCCGATTCGACAATGCACCGCTGCCTGTGTCCTCGCAAAGACGCGTCAGCCCGCACCCGGCAGGAGAGCCGCCGGAGCGCAACTTGGCGGCGCCCCGTCCCTCCCCGCCGCTCAAATCTGCAACTGAAGAAGACATGCCAGTTCCCTCCGGGGATGGCCTGCCCGGGTCGTTCGCCCCTCACGGGTCGATCATTCGGAGGCTCCTCATGGAAAAACGGCGCGAAGGCGTCCAAAATCGGCCGGACTTGCCGCGTTTTCCATTCGACAGTCTCACTCGCTCCGCCACAAGGCAACTAGGACGGTAACAGGCCCGGAACGTCATTCGCCCGCCCTGATGGAAAAGGCGTTGTTGGAAGGGGCGAACCCCGCCTTGTGCCAGACTGAATTTCTGTCATAGTCGCGGGCAAAGTCAGTCAATGGTTTTCCGGGTCCCAACGCTCAAGAAATCTTGGAACCGCCGCCTCGTCGCGAGTGTCGCGACGGCTCTGGTGGGTGGAATCGCGCTCGCCAGGTTGTTTGCGCCCTCCGTGGATGACCCGCTTTACAAGGGGCGCCGGCTCAGCTCGTATCTGGCGCAACTTCCCGCCACCTACACCACTGGCGATTACGGCTACGCGTCCATGCCGGTTTATGCCCCGGACATCAATCGCATGACCGCCGCGCAAGTCGCCGCTTGGCGGATGCGTGACGACGCCGGGCGCGCGGAGGCCGAGGAGGCGGTGCTGACCCTGCGCGAAAGGTGTTTTCCGTTTGCCCTGACCTGTCTGGAACGCCGCGAAACGCGCCGTGAGCGGGTGGTGCAAGCCTGGTTATCCCGACTGCGCGGGAAGATATATCCAAGCCGGACTTATGCTCGACGCTGGCAAGCGGTGACTGCGTTGCGTCGCTTGAACCGCGCGCAATGCGATTTCTCGCCGTGGCATCCCAAATTGCGCGAACTCGCAACTTCCCCGGACCCGGACATTCGAATGGCGGCGCGGCTTTTGCTCCATCAATTGGACCGAGAGGAGCCGAAGCAACTACCTTCCGGCGGGAAACCATGAGCACAGTGGCCGGAGAATATGTGGGAATTGTGACGGAAACGACGCAGGCGTGCCAATGCGCAGTCCCACCTCGATTTTGCGTTCAAAGGAAATGGGTGACCGAGGTCTCCGGCTACGCGCTTTTGACTTTCCGTCGGCGGGGTGCATCTTCCAAACTCAGGTCGTGCTGCAAAGTTTGATCCAACAACTGGGGGAAGGGGTGTCGCTCACCCCCGAGCAGGTCGTGCTTGCTGTGGGGCAACTCGTCGAGGAGCAGGTGCCCGTGACGGAAAAAGCCACCTTTCTCGCCGCGCTGGCCGCGAAGGGCGAGACCGTTGAGGAAATCGCCGCCTTCGCCACCGAGCTGCGCGCCAAATCCATCACACCGCCCCTGGATGAGGAAACCCGCGCGCGCGAAATCCTCGACGTTTGCGGCACTGGCGGGGACCGCCTCAACACGTTCAACATCTCCACGACAGTCGCCATTCTGTGCGCGGCGGCGGGCATCACGGTGGCCAAGCACGGCAACCGCGCGGTCACCTCGCAGGCCGGCAGCGCGGACGTGCTGGAGGCGCTCGGCGTGCGCGTCGATCTGCCGCCGGAGGAGGCGGCGCGGTCGTTGCGGGAGCGCAAGTTCGCCTTCTTTTTCGCGCCACACTATCACCCGGTGTTCAAGCACCTCAGCGCGGCGCGCAAGGTGTGCGCCGAGCGCGGCCAGCGGACGGTGTTCAACATTCTCGGGCCGCTGCTCAATCCGGCGCGGCCCACCGCCCAGCTCGTGGGCGTTCCGCGCCCGGCGCTGTGCGAGCCGATGGCCCGCGTGTTGCAATCCCTCGGCGTCCGCCGGGGCATGGTGGTCGCGGGCCGCGTCGCGCTCGCGCAACCGCCGCTCGGCGCGCGCATCAACGCGCAGATTCCCTCCGAGCAGTTGCGCGTGATCGGCCTGCACGGCGAGATGATGGGCGTGATGACCAAGGCGCGCGCGATCTCCCTCGCGAAATCCAGGCAGCTTGACATCATTGAGGTGGGGGCCGACGCGGTCCCGCCCATCTGCCGGATGATGAATTACAGCAATTATCTCAAAGCGGCGAAGGGGGTCTCCAGCGAGCCGACGCACTTGGACGAGCTCTCCACGCTCGGGCCAAACACCATCGCGGAATTCTATCAGGATCGCGGCTTCTCGGTCACCGAGATGGAGGTCGAGCATTTTCCGCTGCAACCCGCCACGCTCTCGCACCTGGCCGGCGCCGACAAGCGGGCCAACGCGGAGATCGTCCGGCGCATCCTGCACGGCAAGGAGCGCGGCCCGAAGCGCGACGCCGTGCTGCTCAACGCGGCGGCGGCGTTGTTCGTCGCGGGCAAGGTCAAGGCGCTCATGGACGGCTGGGAACTGGCGTCCGAGTTGCTCGACAACGGAACCGCGGAGCACAAGCTCGCGGAGCTGGCGGGGTGACCGTTTCGATCGGCGGCGACGGGAATGTTACCTCGCACGAGCGTCGTGCCCTTTATGCCCGACGAAACAGAAATCCAGAAGCGACGGCCCCTTTGGGTGGCGCTCTCTGAACTCTGGCTTGATACCGAGCTTTCCGCCGAGGATCTGAACCGCATTGCCGGGGTCATGGCGGAAACGGGCCTCACCATTGAGCAATTGCGCCAAGTCTATCTCGTGGAAGTGGCGCCGGTCGTCTCGCCAAATCTTCTAACGGTAGCGGGCGAGTGGGCGGGGTTCGACGAGGAATGGTTGTGCTCAATCATTGTTCGCAATCTTCGGGACCATCCGCGAAGCACCAAGTTTTGGTCGTGGTTTCCACTCACGCGCTGGCCCATGGTTTACGCCACGGGACGGCATTGGAAAAAACTGGTGGAACTTGTTGCGGAGCGCCGGGCCAGGGACCAGTTTTGAAAATGAGACAACCCGGCGATGGAAACCGCCGGGTTGTTTTTTATCCTGAAAAACCAGGAGGAATCACTTCTTCTTCGCCGGCTTCGCTTTGGCCTTGGCTTTGCCCTTCCTCGGGCCGCGCCCTTTGAAGGTCAATTCGGCGATGCCGGACTTGTCCAGCTCGCCCAGGCCCAGCTTGGTCATCTTGGTGTATTGCGCGAAGGTGGCGGCCGCCAGCGGCAGGTTGAGCTTCGCTTTCTTGCCGAGCGCGAGGGCGATGCCCGAGTCCTTCGCGGCGTGGGACGCGCTGAAGAAACAGGAGTGGTCGCGGTTCTGCATGTCCTCGCCATCGGTCTGGAGCACGCGGGCATTGGCGCCCGTCTGCGAGAAAATCTCGCGCAACATCGTCAGGTCGAGACCAAGCGCGTCTCCCAGGCCAAGGCCCTCGGCCAGACCGGCGGTGTTGATGTTCATCACCATGTTCACGAGCGCCTTCACCTGGGCGGCTTTGCCGGCCGGGCCAACGTAGCGCATCGACTGGGCCAATTTCTCGAGGATCGGCTTCACGCGGTTGTACACCTTTTCATCCCCGCCAATCATGAGATAGAGCGTCCCCTGCCGCGCCTGGGTGATGCTCGAGGCCATGCAGGCCTCCACGCTCGCCGCGCCCACCGCTTTGGCGCGCTTCTCGATCTCCACGTGGACTGCCGGGGAGATGGTCGCGCAATTGATGAACACGCGGCCTTTCGCGCCGGTGAGGAGGCTCTTGCCCTTCTTCGCAAAAATTCCTTCCATCGCCTTGTCGTCCGTCACGACGGTGATGATGACATCCGCCAGCTCGGTGACCTTGGGCAGATCAGCAGCGGCCTCGCAGCCCAGCTCCTTCGCGAGTTCCGCGGCGCTTTCCTTCCGGACGTCGTACACCACCGTCACGTCAAAGCCGGTTTCCTTCAGGCGACGGGCCATGTTCGCCCCCATGCGGCCCACGCCGACCACTCCAATTCTTTCAGCCATAAGACAATATCGTTTGAGGTTGTTAGCAGGATCGTTCCGGCCGCCCGATTTTTGGGGCGTCACGCCGGGAAATGATGCGGGGCGGAGTGTAGCGAAACCGCGCCGCAGGAATCACGCAGAATTTGAGAGCCGCCGGGGAAATTCGGAAGGGCGGCCAACCTCATTCAGTCCGGAACCACGACCAAGACGATCCGGGTTGACCGGAATGACCGGCGGGCCGGGAGGCCCGCCGGCTGGCACGACATTGATTAATTCGTCTCCAGGATCCAGCGCTGGAGGTCGCGCTTGGACCGCGCGCCGACCAACTGGCTGCGCCATTGGCCATCAATGAAGAGCATGATCGTCGGCACCGCCTGGATGTTGTATTGCGTCACCAATTCCGGGGCGTTGGCCGCGTCCACTTTCAACACCTTTACCTGACCGGTGTTCTCGCGCTCAATTTGCTCGAGAAACGGGCTGACCAGGCGGCAGGGACCGCAACCCTCGCTGTAGAAATCGACCACTGTTCTGCCCGGGGACCGGGCGACCTCGTTCGTGAATTCAACCGATGTAATTTCTCTCATATCCTACCCATCTGACACCCCGGCCCGGTTGTCAAATCGCCCCAAAAGCCACCAAACCCGACCCGCCAACTGGCTGTCCGCAAAGATGGCCCGCGCAGGATTCGCCGGGCGCCAGCAACCTTGAAATGCCTTGAATCGCCCGGAATTCTGGGGTGAATCGCTCTTCCGGCACGCCACCGGTTTCCGGCGGGCGCGGTCGTTGGATTCGCCTGCGAGACCAGCGGGACGACCCGCCAGATGGCTTGATTGGGTTTGATTCGCCCGGATTGAGCGATTGGGCCAACGGTGGAAAACAAAAAATTTGAACAGCAGGACGCGGAGAAGGCGGAGAGGGGTCTCTGCGCTCTTTCCGAGTCGTCCTGAAAAAATTTCCCATTTCCCTGGCATTCGGGCCTTGCGCAGGGCGAACGCATCTAAATTTCGGTGGGCTGGACACCGAGCAAGCGCAGAAGGTAGGCGTGGTCCCAACCGGCGTTGAGTTGTTTGGCGCGGATGCCGCGCTTCT
>CAZMLP010000344.1:0-3029 GCA_964566745.1 uncultured Verrucomicrobiota bacterium
GTCGAGAATGGCGACGATATTGATGGTTAGGCCGCCGCCTTCTTCGGGGCGGCTGGCCTCCCATTCGAGAAAGTTGAACCGCCATTTCCCCTCGCTGTTGATGATGACAAGGTCATCGGAACGCCCGGTCTCGGCAGCCCATTCCTGCCATTGACGGCGTTCCTCCTTTTTGGCGCATAGGACCAGCCCGCCGAACCCTGCGGCAAGGTAGCCATAGGCGAGGTGCTTTGCCGGGCCGCTGGTCTTGCCGGACCCGGTTGCTCCGAAGACACAAACGCCGGTGGCGGCGTCCGCCAAGCGGAAAGCATGCCCGTCGCCCCAATCGCGAATCACCGTCTGGGGGTGAAAGTCCGGCAAGTCTTCATCGCCAACGCGCACGCCAGAAATGTTGGCGAGGCCCGCTTGCACCCGGCAAGCGAAAAGAAGCGGGGTTGTCAGGGGACGCCGTTCCTTGACGCGGATTCCAAAGGGGCACCCTTTGGGCAGGGTTTTGAAGGGCGGCACGCCCTCCGATAGCCGGGGTCAAGGGGGCGGCTCTAGCCCCATTTGCGCGGGACGTTGCGAAGCAATGTATAACCGCGCCATTCCTCCTTCTGACTCTTTTATGGTTGCTGGTCCTCCTCTGCGCTTCGGGCCGGGACGCAACCGCTGGTTGAGAATGGATCATTATGGGAAGCGGACCGCAACGGACAAACCTTTGCAAAGCGGCTCTCAGAGCGCGTTTCATGCGGATTTGGCCTGCAACTTATGGTATAATGTTCGGAAAAGGGCAATCGCAACGACTGAGTTGGGAGCATGGCATTGTTCAGACTCGAAGCGAAAGTTTTCAGCCGGGAAGGACGCGGACGGTCTGTTATTGCCGCTGCCGCCTACAGGGCGGGAACGAAGCTTAAAGATGAGGTCCGGGACAAGATTTTCGACTATGCCCGCCGGACCAAAGGCGTCCTTAACTCAGCCATTCTTGCTCCAGAGGGTGCCCCGTCTTGGGTTCACGATCAGGGGCAGCTTTGGAATGCTGTCGAAGCGGGCGAGAAGCGCAAAGATGCGCAGCTCGCCCGCGAGTTCATTTTAGCCCTCCCCAGAGAATTACCTGCCGAGGCCCAATTCCAGACAGCGGTGGAATGGGCGAGCAAAGAGTTGGTATCCTCCGGCATGGTCGCCGAGGTTTCGCTGCATCATCCCAAAGACGGGAAAAACCCCCACGTCCATATCCTCTGTACTCTTCGCAGGCTGGAAGGCGACCATTTCAGCAGCAAGAAGGAGCGGCAATGGAATGATGTGGCCCTGCTCAAGGAGCAACGAGCTTCTTGGGCCAAGGCGGTGAACGAAGCCTTGGAAAAGGCCGGGCGGCCCGAACGAGTGGACCACCGCTCCCTCAAGGAGCGTGGGATCGACCGCGAGCCTGAGCCGAAGGTTGGCGTGGCTGCCACCGCCATGAAGCGGCGGGGCGTCGAAGCTGACCCGGAGCGGCTTCAACTTGTTCGCCGGGTAAAGCTGCTAAATGAAGTCAGGCCGATGATGAAATCCATCCGCCTGCGAGGTGAAATTTCCCAAAATGGTGTCGGCGCAACATGGTGGGAGAAATCCGTCACGTTCATGTCCCGGCTCCGTGAAATGGCCGGTGATGTGCTTAAAGGTGCGTGGCGCCGGTTGGTTGATTCACGAAAAAACAAAGAGCGGCCCATCGAGCCGGAAACAGAACGATAAATTATGGCAACGCCTCAAGAACTCAAACGCAAGGCTATGGATGCGGTTTCTCACAAAGAGACTGCTTCTCATCGCCGTCGCTTTCAACGCAGCGGTCGTCCGCCTGCGTCCGCGTCTCCTTCGCGCAGTCCAATTCTGGAAGAAGTGCGACGGCGGGCAATGGATGCAATTTCGAATGTCGAAACCGTAGCACAGGTGGGTATGGTAAAACTGACCGGCGGCATCGCCGCCTATGTCGGGCGCATCCGCGAAGCGGATCGCGAAATGCAAAAAAGCCATCGTGATACCAAGCCGGGGTATAGCCAGCGTGATACCCGTCCAGGGTATCGCACAACAAAGCGAGATGAGTTCGGGAGGGATTTATGACCGACCCGCTGGCGCAGTATCGTAAACGCCCTCCCGGCGCGACCACCACCGGGACAGTTGAGCCAGAAGGTTACGTGGCATTTGGCGCGAAAGACAGGGTAGAACGCCTGAAGATTTATCGTACTATGGCTCCGACTCGCTCGCCTGGATACGTTTACCTGTTGGACGTTGTGTACGATGGTTCGTTCGGCACGAATTTCGTTCTGGTTTACACCTTCCTCATGGTGCTTGTGCGTGGCAAGAACCTGCAATCCGTCGTGATGGCACTCGAAACAGGAACGGCGGATTTCATTCAAGAGTTTGACCCGGAGCGGTGGGCAAAACCCAAAGACGAGAAAGCGGCAATAATCGATTCCATTGAGGTCGTCGTGCAGGAAAGCGGACCGTCAATTTCAGAAACCGAAAAAGGAGGCCAGACATTGCATTGATCGGAGACACGCGAAATTGCTGCTCCGTCTTTGGCGTGGGAGATGATTATGAACCCAATTCCTGAAACCGGCTTTGTCCGGTTGAGTCAAATTTTAATGGTAATACCCCTTGGCAAAACGTGCTGGTGGGAAGGCGTCAAGTCGGGACGCTTTCCCAAGCCGATTAAATTATCAGCGCGATGCACTGCCTGGAAAGCGGAGGATATTCGGGAGTTGATTAAAGAACTCTCCAAATCCAACCCGAACAATTAACGCTGTTCGTCTTACCCTTGGAGGGTATCGATATAGTCTGCCCACCACTGAACCATTTTTCGGCGTTCTGGCAAATATTGAGCGTGATTGTAGGCAGCGCGAACTTTGTTGCGTTCGCAATGCGCAAGCTGCCGTTCAATCACGTCCGGCGCAAATCCCTGTTCATTTAAAATCGTGCTGGCCGTGGCGCGGAAACCGTGCCCTGTGGTCCGGCTGTGATACCCCATACGGTATAGGGCATAGAGCATGGTGTTCTCGCTCATACACGCGGAAGGT
>CAZMLP010000345.1:0-8936 GCA_964566745.1 uncultured Verrucomicrobiota bacterium
AGCGCCATTACCAAAGAAGGATTTGTTTCGCTGCGAATTCCAAACGCATGCGCTTTCCGCAAAGCGCCGCCAACTCCTCCCGTCCCGCCCAAGCGCGCGCCCGCTCCTGCGCCCCAGATGGCGGTTCCGGCCGCTCCAAAAATCCCGCCCCGCCCGGCGCGGGCGGCGGCCACCCCCGCGCCAGCTCCGATGGTTCGCGCGGGGGCAACGGACGCCAAAAGCAAGCCTGACCTCGAGCAAGCAGGCCGGCTTGCCGACGAGGGCCGGTTGCGCGAGGCGGCGGAAATCTGCGAGACGTATTTGCGCCAGGAGAAAACCTCCGTGCGCGCGCGTTATTTGCTCGGACTGGTGCGGGACGCGGCAGGCGAGCTGGCGGCGGCGCGAGACCAGTATCGCCAAGTGCTTTATCTGGACCCGAACCACCACGAGGCGCTGGTTCACCTCGCGTTGGTGACCGCGAAGCTCGGCGACGAGCCAGGGGCCCGCCAGTTGCGGGAGCGCGCGCGCCGCGTCGAGGCAAAACTTAAGCGCGCCGAGCCATCCGGCGCCCGCGCGGACGCGCAGGCCAGCTGATGCCCCCGCTTAATCCATGACCGCATCCCCGTCCAACGCCGGTCGCCTGGTCAATGACTGCTGGAACCAAATCGGCGTCTGGGGCTCGGGCGAGTGCGCCGAGCTGGAGAAGCAGATTCATTGCCGCAACTGCCCGGTTTATTCGGCGGCAGCCACACGCCTGCTGGATGGCGATCTGCCCGCCCGTTATCGGGAGGACTGGAGCGTTCACTTCGCCAAACCAAAGGCGGTGACCGAGCCGGGCATCGCCTCTGCCGTGCTCTTTCGGATCCACGCGGAATGGCTGGCGCTTGCCATCGCGGTCATCAAGGAAGTCGCCAGCACCCGGCCGGTTCATTCGCTGCCGCACCGGCGTGACCGCGTCGTGAAAGGCGTGGCCAACATCCGGGGCGAGCTGGTGGTGTGCGTCTCGCTGGCGGAGGCGCTGGGCATCGAGGGGGCGGCGGGGAGCGCGACCCCGGCGCGCGGAGGCCGGGAGCGGTTGCTGGTGGCCGAGCGCGAGGGAAGCCGGCTGGTGTTTCCCGTGGACGAGGTGCAAGGCATTCGTCGCTATCATCCCCGCGAGTTAAGACCGCCACCTGCCACGGTGGCCCGGGCCACGGCGACGTACACCAAGGGAGTGCTCGCGTGGGAAGGCCGCACCATCGGCTGCCTGGACGAGGAGTTGCTGTTCTTCACCCTGAACCGGAGCCTCGGATGAGCGGTGTTGACCTCAGCCAGTTTTCGATGCTCGACCTCTTCAAGGTGGAGGCCGACACGCAGACAAAGGTGCTCACGTCCGGCCTGCTGGACTTGGAACGCAATCCCGACGCGGCCGCGCAACTCGAGGCGCTCATGCGGGCGGCGCACTCGCTGAAGGGGGCGGCGCGCATTGTGGGACTTGACGCGGCAGTGCAGGTCGCGCACGCGATGGAGGATTGTTTCGTCGCGGCGCAAAAGGGAAAAATCCGCCTCGGCCAAACGCAGATTGACCGTCTGTTGTTCGGGGTCGATCTGCTCTCGCAAATCGCCCAGACACCAGAGGCGGCCATCGGCACTTGGGAGCTGGAGCAGAAGGGCACCGTCACCTCGTTCGTGGCAACCACCACGGCCATTTTGGAAGGCAAACTGGATTTGCCCGAGCCCATGCCATCCGGGGGCGCTACCCCGCGTCAGGCGGCCGCCACGCCCGGCCCGGCTGCCGTCCCGCCTCCCTCCTCGCCCCCGGTCGAGCCCGCCAAAACGGCCCGCGAGCCGGAACCTGCAACAGCGGCGGAGCGCGTTCGCGAAAGCGGGCGGGAGACGGGCGGGCGGGTGCTGCGCGTCACGGCGGAAAACTTGAACCGCCTGCTTGGTCTGGCGGGCGAGTCACGGGTCGAGTCGCGCTGGCTGACTCCGTTTGCCGACTCGCTGTTGAGGCTGAAAAGGTTGCACTACGATTTGAGCAAATCCCTTGACGGATTGCGCGACCGGCTGCCCGATCGCAACCTGGACAGCCGCGCCAAAGACATGCTGCTCGCCGCCCAGAATCGCGCGGTCGAATGCCGCCAATATCTTGCCTCCCGCCTGGCGGAACTGGAGATGTACGACCGCCGCTCCGCCAACCTCTCCCACCGCCTCTACAGCGAGGCGCTGGCGTGCCGGATGCGCCCCTTCGCGGATGGTGTGCATGGTTTTCCCCGCATGGTGCGCGACGTCGCCCGCACGCTGGGCAAGGAGGTGAAGCTGCAGATTATTGGCGAGAGCACGCAGGTGGACCGCGACATTTTGGAGAAACTCGAGGCGCCTTTGAACCACCTCCTGCGCAACGCGGTGGATCATGGACTCGAGACGCCAGGCGTCCGGCAGGCGTCCGGAAAAGCCGAGGAGGGAACGATCCAGCTCGAGGCGCGGCACAGCGCCGGCATGCTCGTGATTAGTGTCACGGACGACGGCCGGGGAATCGACCTCGAGGTATTGCGCGAGGCCGTGGTGATGAAAAACCACACCAACGCGGAAACCGCCGCGAAGTTAAGCGAGACCGAGCTGCTGGATTTCCTTTTCCTTCCCGGGTTCACCATGAAGAAGGAGGTCACCGAGATCTCCGGGCGCGGGGTGGGGCTGGACGTGGTGCTCAACATGGTCAAACAGGTGCGCGGCACGATTCGCGTCTCCACCCATGTGGGCAAGGGCACGCGCTTCCAGTTGCAACTGCCGCTGACCCTTTCGGTGATGCGCGCGTTGCTGGTCGAGATTGGCGGCGAGCCGTATGCCTTTCCGCTCGCTTACATCGCGCGCACCCTCAAATTGCCGCGGGGCAGGATCGAAACCTTGGAGGGCAAGCAACACTTCCCCTTTGATGGCCAGCAAGTCGGCCTCGTCACCGCCCATCAAGTGCTCGCCTTGGGGGAGGCCGGCCCTGCCGTCGAGGACCTGCCCGTGGTGGTGATCGGCGAGCGCGAGCGGCGCTTCGGGGTGGTGGTGGACCGGTTCCTGGGCGAGCGGGAACTGGTGGTGCAGCCCCTGGACACCCGCTTGGGGAAGATCAAGGACATTACCGCCGGGGCCCTCATGGAGGACGGCGCGCCCGCCCTGATCGTGGACGTGGACGACTTGATTCGCTCCATCGAGAAGCTGGTTTCCGGCGGGCGCTTGAACCGGGTGGGCCGCGATGACGCCGGGGCCTCGGGCCGTCACCGAAAGCGGGTGCTCATCGTGGACGACTCCCTCACGGTCCGGGAATTGGAGCGAAAACTACTTGAAAGCCGGGGCTTTGAGGTGGAAGTTTGCGTCGATGGCATGGACGGCTGGAACGCGGTGCGCACCGGCCATTACAATCTCATTATTAGCGATGTGGACATGCCCCGCATGGATGGAATTGAACTCGTCACCTTGATCAAAAAGGACGCCAACCTCCGGACCCTCCCGGTCATGATCGTCTCTTACAAGGACCGGGAGGAGGACCGCCAGCGCGGCCTGGCGGCGGGGGCGGATTATTATCTGACCAAGGGCAGCTTCCATGATGAGACACTGATTGAGGCCGTGGTGGAGTTGATTGGCGAGCCGACCGCATGAGGATTGCCATCGTCAATGACATGCCGCTCGCGGTTGAGGCCTTGCGCCGGGCGCTGGAGCAATCCCCCAAGCACCGGGTGGCCTGGGTGGCGGGGGACGGCAAGGAAGCGGTGGCGCGCTGCACGCAGGATTTGCCGGATTTGATCCTGATGGATCTTATCATGCCCGAGGTGGACGGGGTGGAGGCGACGCGCCGGATCATGGGCCGGTCGCCCTGCCCGATTTTAGTGGTGACTTCCACCGTGGCTGGCAACGCGGGAATGGTGTTTGAGGCTTTGGGCGCCGGCGCCCTGGACGCCGTGAATACCCCGGTCCTGGGATTGGACGGGGACCCTAACGGCGCCGCCACCCTGCTGGCGAAAATTGACATGATTGGACGGCTGATGGGCACGCGCTCAACCCGCTCGGTGACCCCGGCTAAAGCCGCGGGAGCCGCCTCGTCCCTCCGTCCGCTCGGACTCGTGGCGATCGGCTCCTCGGCCGGGGGCCCGGCCGCGCTGGCCAGCCTGCTCGCGCGTTTGCCCCGTGATTTTCCCGCCGCAATCGTCATTGTGCAGCATGTGGACGAGCAATTTGCCGCCGGCCTGGCGGAGTGGCTGTGCGACCACTCGACGCTGCCGGTGCGCCTCGCCCGCCCGGGAGACAAGCCCGTTGCCGGCGGCGTGCTCCTCGCGGGCACGAGCGACCACCTGATTTTCACCGGGCCGGACACGCTCGGCTACACGCCGGAGCCGCGCGACCTGGTTTATCGTCCCTCCGTGGATGTTTTTTTTGAGAGCATTCTCCGGCAATGGAAAGGCGCCGTGACGGGCGTGCTCCTCACGGGCATGGGCCGGGATGGCGCCGCCGGGTTAAAGGCGTTGCGTGACGCCGGGCACCACACCGTCGCGCAGGACCGGGCGACTTGCGCGGTGTACGGCATGCCGAAGGCCGCTGCCGCCTTGAACGCGGCGGTCGAGGTCTTGCCACTGGACCAAATCGGCCCGGCGCTCCAAAGTCAATTTGTGTCCGGCCTCCCGGGCAAAGTCACTTCCCTATGACCGACGCAATCGACAAAGGGCAGGTGGGCGGCTCCAACGACTACTTGATTATGGTGTTGCTGGTCGATGACCAGGCGATGGTGGGCGAGGCCATCCGCCGGTCACTGGCCAGCCAACCGCATATCGATTTTCATTTTTGTGTGAACCCCGGGGAGGCCCTCAAGCTGGCGAACCAAATCCGCCCCACCGTGATCCTCCAGGATTTGGTCATGCCCGGCATGGACGGCCTCAGCCTCGTCCGGCAGTTCCGCGCCAACCCGTCCACGCGCGACACCCCCATCATCGTCCTCTCCACCAAGGAGGACCCGGCGGTGAAGAGCGAGTCGTTCGCCTCGGGCGCGAATGATTACCTCGTAAAAATCCCGGACAAGGTCGAGCTGGTCGCGCGCATCCGTTACCACTCCCGCGCCTATCTCAACCAGGTGCAGCGGGACGAGGCGTACCGCGCATTGCGCGAGAGCCAGCAACAGCTCTTGGACAGCAACACCGCCCTGGTCTCGTTGAATCAGAAGCTCGAGGCCGCCACCCGCGCGAAGTCCGAGTTTCTGGCGAACATGAGCCACGAGATCCGCACGCCGATGAACGGCGTGATCGGCATGACCGCCCTGCTGCTTGAAACCGGGTTGACCACCGAGCAGCGCGAGTGTGTCGAGATCATTCGCAGCAGTGGCGACGCCTTGGTGACGATTATCAACGACCTGCTGGACTTCTCGAAAATCGAGTCGGGCCGCATGGACCTGGAGCAGGAACCCTTCGAGTTGCGCGCCTGCCTGGAGGAGACCCTCGAATTGTTGAGCCCGCGCGCGGCGGAAAAGAAGCTCGATCTCGCTTGCGTGATCGAGGAGGACCTGCCGGCGACATTCTTGGGCGACGCGGTCCGGCTGCGCCAGATCCTCGTGAACCTGGTTGGCAACGCGGTGAAATTTACCGAAAAGGGCGAGGTGGTTGTGCGCGTCAGCAAGGCCGAGGGGTCCTTGATCGCGGGCGGCGGCGCGGACCCGACCCGTTACCTGCTGCATTTCTCGGTGCGTGACACTGGCATCGGCATCGCCCGCGACAAGCAGGACCGGCTGTTCAAATCGTTCAACCAGGCGGAGAGCTCCACCGCGCGACAGTTTGGCGGCACCGGTCTGGGCCTGGCCATCAGTCGGCGGCTCGCGGAATTGATGGGTGGCACGATGTGGGTCGAGAGCGAGGCGGGCCAGGGCGCGACCTTTCATTTCACCATCCAGGCGGGACGCGCCGCGCTCCAACCCGAGCCGGAATGGAAGAACGCGCAACCGTGGCTGGCAGGCAAGCGCGTCCTCATCATCGAGGACAATGTCACCTACCGGCAGATTTTGGAGGAATTCCTGACCAAGCGTGGATTGACCCCCGTGACCGTGGGGGGCGCCGAGGATGCGCTTGTCCGGCTTAACAACGACCGGCCGTTTGACCTGGTCATTTTGGACTGGCAATTGCCGGACACCGACGGGCCGCAACTGGTCAAATCGATCCGCGCCACCCCCGGGGCGGCGGCGGCCCCCGTCGCGTTGCTGACCGCCCTTCGTCCGCGCCCGGGGGACACCGGCATGAGTGAATTGGGCATTACCAGCTTCATTCATAAACCGGTGCGTCCCGCCCAGTTGCTCGAGGCATTGGCCCGCGCGTTTGGCGTCGAGCGTTCCGAGGCCAAAACGCCGGCCAGTTCCCAAATGGACTCCACTTTGGGCGACCGGATGCCTTTGCGAATCCTGGTGGCTGACGACAACTCCGTGAACCTCAAGATCGGACAAGCCTACTTGGAAAAGATGGGTTACCGGCCCAAACTGGTGGCCAATGGAGTGGAGGTGCTGGCCGCGATGAACCGCCAGCCCTTCGACTTGATTTTTCTCGATGTGCAGATGCCCGAGATGGACGGCTATGAGGCGGCCCGGCAAATCCGCCAGAAATGGCCCGATGCCGGCCGGCCAAGGCTGATCGCCATGACCGGCAACGCCATGCAAGGGGACCGCGAGAAATGCCTCGAAGCTGGCATGGACGATTACATCGCCAAACCCGTCCGCCCGAAGGAAATGGAGGCCGCCATCTTGCGCTGGGGCAAACCGGCGGGGAAGTAAGGATCACTTCGTCTCGCTCCATTGTCTTGCGCCGGCAACAATTCCCATTTTGCCAAGCCGCGAAATTAACGTGGTCGGCTTGATGCCCAGGCTTTCCGCCGCGCCACCGGAGCCGTAGATACGACCCTTCGCTCGCTCGAGCGCGCGCAAAAACAGCTCGCGCTCCAGGCGCTTCAAATCCGCCAGTGTGCGCGGGACTGACAGTTCGTCGGTCTCTCCCGTGGTTTGCTCTCCACCATCCATGGCAACGCGCGTCTCGTTCAGCGTTGGCAAATCAAAACTGAGCGGTCGATTCCGGGAGAGAATGACCGCGCGCTCCACCACGTTCTCCAATTCGCGGATGTTACCCGGCCAGGAATAACGCTCGAGAATTTGCAGTTGTTCGGCGGGCAACTCCGGAACAGTCACGCCAAGGCGCCGGGCGGTTTGGAAAAGAAAATGGCGCGCAAGCGGCGCGATGTCCGCCCGGCGCTCCCGCAACGGCGGCAGCGTGACGGGAAACACGCTCAGACGGTAATAAAGATCCTCGCGAAAATGCCCCGCCCGCGCCTCCGCCGCCAGGTCGCGATTCGTCGCGGCGATCACCCGCACATCGACCGTTCGCGTGCGATCCTCGCCCACCTTCTCGAACTGCCCCTCTTGCAGCACGCGCAGCAGTTTGCCCTGCAGGTCCAGCGGAATTTCGCCGATCTCGTCGAGGAACAGCGTGCCATGGTCGGCGAGTTGAAAGCGCCCTAGACGGTCCTTCACCGCGCCGGTGAACGCGCCTTTCACGTGGCCAAAAAACTCGCTCTCGAACAGTTCCTTCGGAATCGACGCGCAATTGACCCGCACGAGCGGCTGCTCGCGCCGCCGGCTCGCCTCGTGCAACGCGCGCGCGACCAGTTCCTTGCCCGAGCCCGACTCGCCGAGAATCAAAACGGTGGCCTCGGTGGGTCCGACCAGTTGAATTTGATCGAGCACTTTTTGGAGCGGCGCGCTCTGGCCGATCAACCGGACCGGCTCGCGATCCTCGCGAATCTCGTTGAGCAGATACTCGTTCTGCCGTTCGAGTGATTTTTGCCGCTCCAAACAAGTGATCGCCCCGATGGTTCCCAAAATGTCGCAACGCGAGTTGCGATACGGTGTGGCCTTCACGCTAACCCAATGGAGCGAGCCGTCCTTGACCCGCAACTCATGCTCGTACGTCTCGACCTTGCCAGCCAGCCGCTCCCGCAAGCGGCGTCGCATGGCGGGCCAGTTCTTTTCCGGCGAGAGCATTTCGTAGCTCACGCGCCCCACCAGTTCCTCGCGTGAGAAGCCGGTGATCTCGGACAGGCCGCGATTCACATAGATAATCCGGCTCTCGGCGTTGGTGATCAGCAGCCCCTCGGCAAGGCTGTCGAGCACCGACTGGTAAAATTCCTCGCGCCGGTCGATTAGCCCGGTCAGAGCCTCCTGGTTGCGGCGTCGAACTGCCAATTCCGACTCGTTGAGCAGCTCGGGAAGAGATTTGGCCCGGGGGTCAGCTTCACTGTTTGCCATTATCTCATTCTGATTGGAGATCTTCCAAATCACAACGATATTTCGCTGTTAAAAATCGAAATCTCGCTGTTCATCATTTTTTAAAGCATCTTATGCCATTCTTCCTACGGCATAGATACTGCATAACTCATTTAATATAAGATGGTTAAACGCGCCAATGTCCGAATTCAAAGTTCTGGCACGGTTCCCGCCTCAATGAAACCAGATGGTCAAGGCAATCGGGCCGAGACCGAACGAAACGAAAAAACCGAAACGAGCAAAACCTATGATTACCATTCGTCCAAGTCAGGAGCGGGGCCACGCGAACCACGGCTGGCTGAAAACGTATCACTCCTTTTCCTTCGCGGATTACTACGATCCCGGGCACATGGGCTTCCGCAGCCTCCGGGTAATCAATGACGACGTGGTGCTCGGCGGCGGCGGGTTTGACACTCATCCGCACCGGAACATGGAGATCATCACTTATGTGATCAACGGCGCGTTGCAGCATCGCGACAGCATGGGGAACACGGCGGTGATGCGCGCGGGCGAGGTGCAGCGGATCACTGCCGGCAAAGGCATCACGCACAGCGAGTTCAACCACTCTCCCATCGAGCCGGTGCGCCTGCTGCAAATCTGGATCGTGCCGGACCGCGCGAACGTCACGCCGAGTTACGCGGAGAAGTCG
>CAZMLP010000346.1:0-3791 GCA_964566745.1 uncultured Verrucomicrobiota bacterium
GGTGCTGGACAAGGATGACCATAACAACGTCATTTTCGAAAAAGTGGTGGTGGACACACCAGCCGCGGATGTGTTGAGCGACGGCACGGACAATCCCGCCGCGCCTTATCTGGCCACCGGATACTTTACATTGGGTCTCTACCAGGATTACGACGCCGCCGCGGAGGAGAATCCTTACCAGGCGATTTTTGACAATGCCGAGGTGTATGTGACGGACACGGTCACGCTGGACGATTTCAACGACAACACCAAGACGGGCTGGACTGATTTCACTTTCCAGCCCGGCTTTGGCGTGCCCAAGGAATCTTCCGGTCAATTCCGTTTCGAGCAACCGCCAGCGGGCCAGGCAATCTTTTCATTAAGCCAAAAAACCTCACGACAGTTCTCGATCACCGAGGGGGAGCGACTTGAATTTCGCGTGGACGTGGTGGAAGGAGGGGACAAAGACTCGTTCGCGGTGCTCGCCTTCATCCCGGCGGCCAATCCGGCCAGTTCCCTGGCGGGTTACGGTTTCGCCAAATCCTCCACCGATGTTTTGATCACCAAAAGCGCCACGCAATTCTTTTACAACGAGAATCCAACTCCCTCGGTCAAACAGAACAACATCACGATGGTTCTCTCCCTCACCGGCAAGGACGGCAATGTGATCCTCGACGCCAAGGTGCTGGACAAGGAAGACAACGATAACGTGATTTTTGAAAAAGTCGTGGTGGACACCCCTGCGGCGGATGTGCTGAGCGACGGAAAGGACAGCCCTGCCGCGCCGTACTTTGCCAGCGGTTATTTCACGCTCTGCCTGTATCAAGACTACGACGCGGCAGCGCCAGAGAGTCCCTACAAAGCTTACTTCGACAACGCCGTCGTATCCGCTCCGCCGGTCACCGCGAACACCCCGCCGATCATTTCCGATTTGCAGCCCGCCGAGTTCTCCAGCTTTCTCCCGGCCTCGACGGCTATTTCCTTCCACGCGACGGACGACAAGCCGATCCCGGCGGCCAATTTGACCCTCTTCCTCAACGGCCAGGTATTTACTTCGACGAACGGCTTGACCGTCACCGGCGGCGGCACCACCAATGTGACGGCGAGTTACACCGGCCTGAAGACCAATGTCGATTACACCGCGAGCATTGTGGTTCAGGATGCCGACAAGGCGAGCGTCACCAACACCTTCTATTTTGACACGTTCTTGACCGGCGACTTTGTGGTGGAGGTGGAAGATTACAACTTCGGCGGCGGGCAGTTCATCGACAACCCCGTGCCAGTCGCCGAGGCGAGCGGTCCCGTGCCCAATGCTTATTGCAACCAGGACGGCGTTCAGGGAACTGATTTTAACGAGACGCGCACCGACCCCCGCTCGCAAGACTCGATCTGGCGGCAGAATGATCCGGTGCGGATGGCTCACACGCTCGACAACGCGCGCGACAAATATGTGGCGGCGGGTGGCGCTGACGCGGGCGTCTTTGATTACGATGTGGGCGACATTGCGGCCGACGAGTGGCTGCAATACACCCGAACCTTCCCCGCCGGAACGTACGAGGTTTACCTCCGCGAATCGGTGGCCAACATGGCCAGCGGCAGCAGTCTGCTCGAACTGGTTACCGGCGACCGCACGCAGCCAGACGCGACTACGCAAGTGCTCGGCTCGTTCCTGGGAGTGACCAGCGGCTACAAATACCGGAATTTCCCGCTCACGGACGGCTCGGGGCAGAGCAAGCTGGTGGTGCGCCTGTCCGGCGTGGTCACGCTCCGGCTGCATCAAATCACCGCCGATCCCGGTGACGGCGCCCGCCGCCAGAATTACCTGCTTTTTCTGCCGGTGGCGGACACGGGCCAGCAGTCACCCACTGTCGCCTCGGTCTCGCCCGCAAACGGGACCACGGTGGAGACCGTCACGCCAGCCATCACCGCCACCATCCAAAATCGCGACACAACGGTCAGGGGCGACAGCGTCCAACTGACCCTGAACGGGATGAAGGTGGCGGCGACAGTTCAAACGAACGCCAGCGGCGCGACCATCAACTACAACATTTCCCCCCTGCCCGCCTCCGGCGTGGTGAACAACGCCCAAATCCAATTCACGGACAGCGCGGGCACACCCACCACTTTTGGCTGGTCGTTCACGATCACATACCACGCTCTTGACCCGGCCAACGCCCGGTCCGGTCCTGGCAAAGATCCCGGCTTCAGCGTCCGGGTGGTCCAGGCGCCCCCAGGCTCCGCGCTGGAGAACAGTTTGGATCGTGCCGAGCGCCAGTT
Source organism: uncultured Verrucomicrobiota bacterium (assembly GCA_964566745.1). Taxonomy (GTDB): domain Bacteria; phylum Verrucomicrobiota; class Verrucomicrobiia; order Limisphaerales; family CAZMLP01; genus CAZMLP01. Next base: position 2,257 of record CAZMLP010000346.1, read on the forward strand.
GGCCGCGAATTCCACCATTCCCAAGGTGGTGGACACCAACGCGGTGGTGGACGTGATCAATTTCGATCAAATCGAAGGCGCGACCGCCGGAGATTTTCAAAATGATCTTACCGTGCCCGGAATCGACGGCAGCAACGGCTACGACGATTACGTGGTGGAGCTTCTCGCATATCTCGATCTTCCGGCGGGTGTCCACCGGTTCGGGGCCACCACGGACGACGGTTATAAGATTACCTCTGGCACGAGCTTCACCGATCTTTCCGCCACGCCGCTCGGATTCCATAATGGCGGAACGGCGAACAACGAGACCTTTGATTTTGTGGTCACTCAGGCGGGACTTTATCCCTTCCGCGTCGTGTGGTACGAGCGCGGTGGCGGGGCGCACGCGGAAATTTACTCCGTGGACCTGAACACGGGCGACAAAACCCTTATCAATGACTCCGCGTCGCCCAACGCCATCAAGGCCTACCGCAATGTCACCGCGCCAACGACCAGTGTCCAATTGCAGTCGTCAGACACGGTGAAAGGAGCTTACGCCACCGAGGTGGCCGCGATCATCAATGACGCCGCCAAAACGATTACGTTGCCTCTGCCACCCGGAAACCGGTTCTACCGGGTCGGTTACACCAGCGCCTCGCAGATCCATGTCACCGTCCACATTAAGGGCATCTTCATCTCCGGCGCTAATTTGGTGCTGACGTACGAGTTGACACCGTAGGATCTCCAAAATCGGCGGTCGCTGGCGAATTGAACTCACTGTCCGCAGTGACGGGCATGCTTCCTCACGAAAGCATCGTATTTGCAACAGGTTATACGTTTTCGAGTTCCAAGCTGGCACGCAGATCTGAATGGACCAAAAGGCTTAATCTGGCTTTATCGGCCTTGATTTGGAGGTCTCATTCGTACCTGTTGCCGCTTGAATTCCCTCAACGCAACCGGCGGCGGAATCAAAAGCCCTTTGATGATCGATTTCAAAAACGCTGGGTCTTGATTTGCAATAGGTTACGCGTTTTGGAGCTCATGGTCCGGAATCGCGTCTTAAAACAAAGCAAGAGGCTTGAATCGCCTTGAAAAGCTCCGCCGCTAACCTTGTCTCATTAATCGCAATTAATTGCGGCAGAAAGGAAAGCACTCGCAGTCACCCCCCTTGCGCGAATCCTTTGTTTTCAATTTTGCCGCATACGCCACTATGTGTTTGGGCGAAACGACGGTATCCATAGTTTTTTAACGGGCCGCTAACGCCGAGCCACAATCTTATTCTAACAGATTGCCAATTTCCGGCAAGGGTCCAAGGCAGGCCGAAACGAGTTCGTCCCTCGTAAAACATCACCTAGTGCCGGGTGGGATCAGGTTTGTGGGCTTTGCGTGCCCGGTGGATTCTCGTCCTTGAAGCCCCAGGGTCTTTCGGTTTGAGTTCATAAAGTGGTGAGCATGTTCAAGCACTCAACGGGGTGGCGTTGCAGGCGTTCCCGCGTTTGAGGGAGCGACGCGAAGTCTTTGGCTGACGGCAGAACAAGCAACAGGACGTTGCGAAT
>CAZMLP010000347.1:0-2751 GCA_964566745.1 uncultured Verrucomicrobiota bacterium
ACACCTTTTACGTAACGGCGGACGACGGCGTCCGTTTCTGGATCAACAACAAGATGCTGGTCAACGGGTGGGTGGATCAATCGGCGACAACGTACACCGCCACCATTACCCTCAACGCCAACCAGTTCTACGACGTTCGCATGGAGATGTACGAGAATGGCGGAGATGCGGTCGCGCGCCTCGAATGGTCCGGCTCCGGCCTGGCGCGCCAGGTGGTTCCCTCCACCGCCCTTTTCCCGCCGCTGCCGCCGAACTCCCCGCCGTCGATTGTGCTGGTGAGTCCGGCGGATGGCGCGGTGTTCTTCAGCCCGGCAAGCATCGCCATTGAGGCGCAGCCCGCCGATCCGGATGGAACCATTGCCAAGGTTGAGTTCTTTGCCGATGGCGCGAAGCTGGGCGAGACCACCGCAACTCCTTACGTGTGGAACTGGGCCAATCCGCCGTTCGGCACCCATTCCATCTTTGTCCGGGCCACGGACGACGCCTCGGGGACAAGTGACTCCCCCGCGCGCTCAGTCACGATCTCCGCTCTTGCGCCCGTTGCGCAGGTGACTTCCGGGCAATTCCAGTTAAGCTGCTTGGCCGCCCAAGGCGGCAGCTACCGCGTCGAGCGATCGACCAATCTGGTGGATTGGACGCTGGCCAAACTGGTGACTGCGAGCGCCGACGGGCTGGTGCAGTTCACCGAGCCGGTGGCCCCCGACACCGCGCAATTCTATCGGATCATCCTGGCTCCTTGAAAGTCGCCGAATCCTGATAAAAGCGTGAAGGCCGTCAGCCAATCTGGCGGCCTTTGACCTGTTTTGACATCGGCCAAGCCATTGTAAAATGCTGGCGGTGCCGGCCATACGATTGACGCGCGCTCGATTGCCGACATGAACACGCGGCGGGGACGGCGCGCTGCGCCGTCCGAAAATCCTATAAAAGTGGATCACCACCGGACCTCGCAGCGCGAGGTCCCCACCCTCAAAGGCCAATGGCTTTAGAGCGTTTTAACTCTTCACCATTTCCTCGGTCAGCGGTTCACCATACGGGAGATCGTCAGGCAGCGGCACAAGTTCGCGGAACTGGTTCCAAAGCGTCGAGAAATCCTTGTTCACGTCGCCCGACAAACAATCGGTGATGTCTCCCGTGAGTTCGGGATATTTATTGGTAAGCTTGCGGAAGCTGAAGTTCGGGTCGTAGAACGCGTACACCAGCTTGCGCATGGTCTCGACTCCCTCGCGGATCGTCGCGCCATACGGGGCGAAGTGTTGTGGCGAGAGGTCGCCGCTCCTGAGGCCCTCATGAACCGACTCGGCCGCCAGCATGCCGCTCTTGAGCGCTAGCATCACGCCGCTGCTGAACACCGGATCGAGAAACGCGAACGCATCCCCGACCAGCAACAAGCCTGGCGCGGCGCAGTAACGCGAGTGGTGGGAGTATTCGCTGGTGATCCAATACTTGCCGACAGACTCACCACTGACCAATTGCTGTTTCACCCATTGGTTCTCCTCGATTTCACGCTCGAAGATGGCCTTCGGCTCCTTCACCCCGCCGCGCGTAAGATATTTGCCCTCGGCCACGATGCCAATGCTCACCATGTCGTTGTGCTGGGGAATGTGCCAGAACCAACCCTTCTCGGGAACGTAGGCGACGGTCGTTTGGCCCTCGTCGAGGCCCGTCTCGCGGCGCGATCCTTTGTAATAGGTCCAGACCGCCACTTTGTTTAGATAGGGGTCGCGGACGCGCCAGCCCGCGCGCACCGCGCTGAAAGCCTCCCGGCCCGAGCAATCCAGCGTGATCGGCGCGCGATACTCCCGCACGGCGCCGTCCTTGTGCGTCGCTTTCGCGCCCAGCACTTTGCCATCCTCGCGCAGCAGCTCGGTGACGGTGGTTTCCTCATGCACCACGGCGCCCTTCTCGCGCGCGTTATCGAGCAACATCTGGTCGAACTCGGAGCGCAACACCTGCCACGTCTGCGCGATGGTCTCCTTGTCGTAACGGGTGTGAAAATAGAAAGGCTGCGACGTGCGGCCGTCCGGCTGGGTGAAGATGACGCTGTATTTCTTCACGAAGTGGGACTGCCTCATCTTCGGGATCATGCCGATCCGTTGCAACGGGCCGAAGGTGAACGGAATCAGGGACTCGCCGATGTGGTAACGCGGGAACTTCTCGCGCTCCAGAATGACAACTTTGTGGCCGTACTCCGCCAGAATGGCCGCCGCGCAGGAACCGGCCGGACCGCCGCCGATGATCACGACATCATGGGTGTTGGACATGCTCATGGATGTTTAATGGTTAAAGTACCAGGGGAAAGAAATCAGGAATAGGCCGGAGCCAGCGCGTGCCGGCGGCGCAGCCACTCCGCCAGCGAAAGCAGAGGACCGGTCATGAATGTGGTGGCCAGCGCCATCAGGACCAGCATGGCGAATATTTCCGGCGACAATATGCCGAGTTCATAGCCAATGGTGATCGCGATCAGCTCCATCAGCCCGCGCGTGTTCATCAGCGCGCCGAGCGCGAGTGAATCCGCCCAGCCGAGGCCGGTGAGCCGCGCCGCAGCCATGCTTCCGCCGAGCTTGCCAAACGTCGCGACGAAGGTGATCAACAGGCAAAACAGCCAGTTTTCCGGGCTGTTCACCAGACCCACCTGGGTTCGCAACCCGGTGAAGGCGAAGAACAGCGGGAGAAGAAAAATGGAGCTAAAGTTTTCGATTCGCACGCGCAGAAAATCGCGGAAACCGGCCTGCGCGGGCATCACCACTCCTG
>CAZMLP010000348.1:0-3538 GCA_964566745.1 uncultured Verrucomicrobiota bacterium
CAGGACGCGATGTTACCCGGGCTGTGGCAAGGCATGCAGTTCTTGAGCAGAAGCGGGGCGATGCCGTCGCTATAATTGGTGGAATGCACCGGTCGCAGGCCGGGCGAGACACCCGCCGTGGCAAATTGCGAAACAGTCGCCGGTCGGAAGGCCAAGAGATCGGTCACCGCATCCGCCAGCAAGTGGGTTTGCCAGACGCCAACGCCCGTGTCCACGGATTGGCTTACCGGCCCACGGTACGAGATGGAGAAATCCGCCGTGTTCACCAGCACGACCTCGGGCGTCTGGCCGCTGCTCAAGGTGCGGGTCACCGCGTGGGTCAAATCTTGCAGCACGGAGATGTTCGGCGGCAGGTTGGTCGCAAAAGCCGCCAGTTCCTCCCGCTGGGTGACGTCCGACGGCACGACGATCCACGTCAGCAGGTTGCTTCCACCCAACGCGGCGGCAGCGGACAACTCGGGAATCAAAGGCAATGCCGACGTGTAATTGGTTCCCGCGAACAACAGCACCACCCCCTTGGCGTCCGTGTCATAATACAGCTCGTGGGCAACGCCAGCGGGATCGAGCAGGCGAAAATTGCTGACTTGCGCGGGCGGCAGTTCCAGCAAGCGCCGCAACCGGAAGAAGCGGTATTCCGTGCTGCCGCACATCGGATCGACCCAATTCCGCGCGTTCGGATCACCGCCTCGAAAACGCATCAGCGAGACCCACTGATGGGTCAAATTCCCGGTGACGCTCTCCAATTGGTAGTTCGCGTTCGCCGCCGCATTTAACTGCAGCCTCACCGTGTTGCCCAGCGGGGCAATCCCCACCTTGTCAATCAGTTCGTCGGCACACGCGGAAACGACCATTCCGGCCAATCCTAGCGCGGCGATCCCACGCCAAAGACGCGCCCGCTGAATCAAGGAACAAAACGGGCGAGCGACTGGCGGAGGAAATTTTTCAGACATTAGGCGGAAGGTATCCCCGGATTGACGAAATTTCAATCTCAAAGCCGGAATCAACGGAATCAAGGACGCTCAGCACCTGTCTTTGGCGCTGGCGGGGCTTTTTTCGCAATGGCGAACAAATGATTCATTGTTGCCAGATAGATCGACCCGTTCGCGGCAGTGACAGTACCGCTGACAGGGGTGCCGATCTCGATATGGCTCAGCAACTTCTTCTCCCGCTGGGCGGCCCATACGTAAAAGTCACCACTGCGAGTGCCCAAGTACACCTTGCCATCCGCGACCAGCGGCGACGCCCATGCCTCACCTTTGATGTCATCGGTCCAGTATGGCTGGCCGGTCTCGGCATCCACGCAATGCATGGCGCGCCCGCAATCCGAGAGGAAAACCATGCCGTCGCTGATCGCCGGAGTGGACATCACATGCTTTTGCAGCGGATACGACCAGATGAGGCCAGTGGTGGTGATGTCGTTGGTTCCCGTCGCGTCGATGCACTTCAGCCAAGCCTCGTTCTTGCCCCAAAAAATATCCCCTCCCCCAGCGACATAGAGGCGGTTCTTGTGGAAGACCGGCATGCCATAGATGTTGCTCGGGCTCGTCTTTTTGTTACCGCTGTACTTATGAATGTCATCAGCCGGTCCGGCGGGGTCGAATTTGAATTGCCAGACCTTCGCCAAGTGGACCGGATCGGCGGAATCAACCCGGCGAGAGATGGTGTCGAAGGCGTACACGGTGCCGTTGCCACCCGCAAAAAAGAGCAAGTTGCGACCGTTCACTTTGCCGAGCGAGGGCGCAGACCAGGTGGCGTGAAACACATCGGGCGCGGTGTGCTCGTTGTCTCGCGCCACCAGTTCCCCCGTGCGCTTGTCTAGCACGATGACCCCGGGCGCGTCCGGCGTGCGAATGCGCTTGTGGGTGTTGTCCACGCCCGTGCCGGTGTTGAGATAGAGATAATTGCCCGAAATGAGGATCGAGCTGTGAGCGCCATCGTGCGGCCAGATGCCGGCGTTGGCCACCATGTCGAAGGACCAAATAATGTCCGCGTCGAGCTCGCCTGGCGCGATCAGCTTTTGATCGGGCGTGTGCTTGAGTGGCTGCGGTTTAATCTCGGCGCCGATAACCGGCCTGGGGGCCGTCTCCGAGCCAGGCGGAGGAGTCATGTGCGCCGCCTCGCCGAGGAACGGGCCTTCATTGCCGTTCGCCAGACCGCGTGTGTCGAGACAAAGCACCTCACCGCGATTGCTCACCACATAGACGCGTTTGCCCTCAACAGTCACGGGCGAGGAAATCCCGGTGTTCGGCCAATCGAAAAACGGATCCTCAAAAAGTTTGGGAACGACCAATTGCCACAGCAAATGGCCATCATCCTCGTCGAAACACATCACCACGCCGCGATCCCCATGGTGCTTGGGATCGCGCGGCTCGCCGTTATTTGTGCCGATATAGACGCGCCCCCCCGCGATGATGGGCGTCGAGTGGGTCTCCGTGCCGATGGGCACGCTCCACTTGATATTGAGACCGGTGCGCGGATCGAATGTGTCCGGCAGGCCGCGCTCACGCGACACCATGTTCCGCGACCAGGCCTCGCCCCACTGCGGCTGGTCCCCGGCGCGGACACAAAATGCCGCCAGCAGACCGGCGGCTGCCAGTCCTGATAGCCGACGCGATGGCTTTGGCGAGAGTTTCTTCATGATTGACCCCGACAACGAAGCGCAACCGGCGCGATTCAACAAGCATTCTTTGCCGGGACAGGTCGAATTTCGATGCGCGCCCTCCTTCCGTCCAGAGGGGTCACCGAGATCTCAACCGGAAGGAAGTGTTTGATGACCTCGATGTTCGTCCAGGTGTGGAGAGTGGGCGTGGGGGTCACGAAGGAACCGCCGCCCGCCAGGCTCATGGGGAGGAGCAGTTGATCCGCCAGATGCTCGCCAACAGGAACCTTGGCAACCAAGTACTTCTTCACCTCGGACGCCAATCGGCGCCCCACCTCCTCAGCCGGCAAACCCAATTCGCCGAAACTCGTGAAGACTTCCGTGACCTGGTCGCTCTCCACCTCGACCTGCGCGACATTCGCCGTGCATCCTTGGACGTGTTTGCTGCGCAAGTTCGACCCTTCGATGTGCAATTCGCGTCGCAACACGCGAAGTTCCCGTTCGGCGACATGGTCCGGAAGGTGCGCCAGAATGATGGCGGCGCGAATCGCGCGCACTTCGCCCCGCTCGGGCAGATCGAGACGGATCAACATAGGAGACGGTTCTATCACTACGCGAATTTTGCCCCAGCCTTGCGGATAAAATCCGTATCGGTCGAGTTTAAGCTTAACCTTGGGGCCTATCCGGGCGAGCAACGGCAGGAAGGCCCGGTCCAAGAATTCGAAGGATGGCGCCAACGGATTGTGCGTGCCGCCTTCGAGCAAGACGGTTGAGGGGGCGGTTGCCTGCATCAATGCGGGCAGAATCGTTTGCAACACCAGCGTGACGCTGCCCGCCGTGCCAATCGCGAACGCGTAATCACCTGGAGACACCACACCGGGTGTGAAATGGATGGCTTGCGAACCCAATTCCGCGCCCGACACCCCGGCGCCACTGATG
>CAZMLP010000349.1:0-1975 GCA_964566745.1 uncultured Verrucomicrobiota bacterium
ACTTCTCACCCCTTAATGACCGCGTCGCGCGCCTGAGTTGGCCCGGCGTCGCGGGAACAAACTACGACATCCTTTCCAGCTCGGAAGTCACGGGTCTGTCGGTCATCACGAATGTCGCGGGACGGTTTCCCGAGACGGAACTGTTGATTCCCTACAGCACAAATTCGTCCGGACGGTTTTTCCAGCTTCGAGTCCAGTAACGCGGTCATGTTTTTCCACGGTCTCCGCGGGCGGGGACCGGTCGCCGACCGGTCCGGGAATCACCCGTGCGGGGAAATTTGCAAGGGCAAGTCGCCGGGGCGAACGCGACACCCACAATCCCTGACTTGGCTGGCCGGTTTAGCGAGCCACTCCTGCTTTACCCGAGCCGTTTTTCCAGGCTTGCGCACTATCGCCACCGCGCCTTTTCGCGTGCGGTGACCGCCGCCCAATGATAGCTTTCTGCCATGAGCACGCATAATTCCGACGCGACGATGGCGGTTTTCCTGGACTTGGAGAACATCGCCCTCGGCGCTCGTGACGCCAATTTTCCCCGGTTCAACATCCAAAAAGTGCTCGAGCGGCTGCTGCTCAAAGGCCATATCGTCGTCAAAAAAGCCTATTGCGACTTTGACCGCTACAAGGAGTTCAAGCGCGACCTGCACGAGGCGGCGTTTGAATTAATCGAGATTCCGCACCTGCGCCTCTCGGGCAAGAACTCGGCGGACATCCGGATGGTGGTGGACGCGCTCGACCTTTGCTACACGAAGGGTCATGTGGACACGTTCGTGATCTTGAGCGGTGACTCCGATTTTTCCCCATTGGTAAGCAAGCTCCGCGAGAACGCGAAAAAGGTCGTCGGTCTCGGCGTAAAAAACTCCTCCTCCGACCTGTTTATCAACAATTGCGACGAGTTTATCTATTACGACGACTTGGTCCGGGCGGAAGTTTCCCAGACTCGCCGCCGCCGGACCACCAGTGCTCCCAGCGCGTCCGAATCCAAGGTCACAGAAAAATCCCCGGTCGCGCCCGCGCCGTCAGTGGACAAGGCGATGGACCAAGTGGCTGAAACGCTGGAGGCCCTGCTGGGCGAGCGCGATGAGGACGATCAAGTGTGGGGCTCAATGATCAAGCAGGCGATCAAGCGCCGCAACCCCGGTTTCAACGAGCGAGCCCACGGTTTCCGTTCCTTCAACGATCTTCTTCTGGAGGCGCAAAAGCGCGGTTTACTCCGGCTGGAGGCGGATGAAAAATCCGGCGGCTACACGGTGCGGCCCGCCGGTGACGGGGCGTGAGCGCCAGCGTCATGATCCCGATGGAATTGCGGTTTGTTTGATTCCACTGCCGGATCGATTATTTCAGGGATAAATTCACCAAACGGCTACATTCCCCCGAGGCAACCATTTCCTCGCTTCGGAGTTGGATTGGGTTAATGTGACACTCATGAGTTGGAACCCGCGAGGAACGTGGCGCGGCTGGTGGCTGGCTTTGATGCTGGCGGCCAGCGGTATTGGCCAAGTCGCGGCGGACACCAACTATATCCGCTGGCACGAGAAAAACTTGGTGGATGCGAGTGTGGAGTCGTGGACCCTCCCGGAATTACTGGAGCAGATCGCCAATGCCAGTGGTTGGGAAATCATGGTCGAGCCGGGGGCCAGCCATGTGGCCTCCTCGAAATTCCAAAACCTCAAGGCCAGCGAGGCATTGCGTCGCCTGCTGGGCGACTTGAATTTCGCGCTGTTGCCGCGCACAAACGTCCCGTCACGGCTCTATATTTTCCACACGTCGCTGCAAGAGGCGACGATGGTCATCAAGCCCAAGGAGGGCAAGCCGGAGGCCAAGCGGATTCCCAACGAGTTGATCGTCACGCTCAAGAAAGGATCGAAGATCAGCATTGAGGAACTGGCCAGGCAACTCGGCGCCAAGATCATCGGCCGGGCGGATGGCCTCGGCGCTTACCGGTTGCAATTCGATGACGCCGCCGCCGCGAGCGCCG
>CAZMLP010000350.1:0-3786 GCA_964566745.1 uncultured Verrucomicrobiota bacterium
TCGAGTGCTCGGACGTTTGCATCCCCGGCTCGGATGGGGTGAGCGCGGTGCTGGAGGTTTTGCCCAAAGGAGGCGCTTCCCGAAAGTCGGCGGACGCGGCGGCCATCGAGGAGGCGACCAAAAAAATCCCGCCGCCGGCGCCGGAGGGGTCCGTCAGCGCCAGCTGGGAGAAAGTGCTCACCAATGATGTCCGCACGGTGTTGCTGGAGTGGAAGGCGGACGCCGCGGTTGATCCCGCCACGGCTGACTTTTTCCCGCACGGGGGAAAGACTTTCGATGTCACCAACACCACCGAGCGCGTGACAGCGGAGCCGGGCAAAGTGGTATTGCGAAAGCGCGTCACGAAAAACGAGGGCGAGTGGCCCGGCGAATTGTCCGGGGTATTCGTTGGAAAAGCGAAAGACGGCAAGGAGATCGCTTGCGAGGCAACCATGAAACTGGCGGCGCTTTCGACGGGCGAATCCGCGGCGTCCGCGCCCGCGACTGTGGCGTCTGCCGGCGGCGACGGCGGTGTCGAGAAACTTACTTTGGCGGCGGCATTGTTGTTCGCGTTCATCGGCGGGCTGATTCTTAACATCATGCCGTGCGTGCTGCCGGTGATCGCGCTGAAGATTCTCAGTTTCGTCGGGCAGGCAAAAACCTCGCCGGGAACTGTCCGAAAACTGGGGCTGATTTACGCGACGGGGGTGCTCACCTCGTTCCTCGTGCTGGCTGGGGTGGTGATCGGGTTGAAGGCGGCGGGCCAGGCGGCAAGTTGGGGGGTACAGTTGCAAAACCCCGTCGCGGTAATCGCGCTGATGACCCTCGTGCTCCTCGTGGCCCTCAATTTGTTCGGCGTGTTCGAGGTGGTCCTTGGTGGCGGCGCCATGGACAAGGCGGGGGAACTGGCCACGAAGAAAGGTCCGGCGGGCGCTTTCTTCAATGGTGTATTGACCACTGTTTTGGCCACGCCTTGCACGGCCCCGTTTCTCGGCGGCGCGGTGGGATTCGCCTTCACGCAGCCGCCGGCGATCGTCGTGCTGGTGTTTCTGACGGTTGGCGCCGGTCTCGCGTTGCCGTACGTGGCGCTTTGCTGGCGGCCGCAGTGGCTCAAGTATTTGCCCAAGCCCGGCGGATGGATGGAGAAATTCAAGATGGCCATGGGTTTCCCCATGCTTATCACGGCGGTTTGGTTGTACACCCTGGCCACGCCGCAATACCGGGACGGCGCGGATCTCTGGCTGGGTATTTTCCTTGTGCTGGTCGCGCTCGCGGCGTGGGTGTGGGGCGAGTTCGTGCAGCGCGGGCGCAGCCGCCAGGGCCTGGCCATGGTGGTCAGCGCTGGGTTGCTGGTGTTCGCGCACGGATATGTTCTGGAACACGAGATCCATTGGCGGACCAAAGTGGCGCCGGCGAGCCAAACGGCCGGAATTTACAAGGAAAGCCCGGAGGGCATCGAGTGGCGTTATTGGAGCCCGGAAACGCTGGCTGCGGCGCGCAAAGAAGGCCGGCCAATCCTGGTCGATTTCACCGCCAAGTGGTGCCTCACTTGCAAAGTGAACAAGGCCATCGCCATTGAGGTGGACCCGGTGCGCGAGAAGCTCAAACAGATCAACGCCGTGGCGCTCATCGAGAACAGTTTCACCAAGGACGCCGTGGTGACCGCGGAATTGGCGCGTTACGGGCGCGCGGGGGTCCCGCTCGTGTTGGTTTATCCCAAGGACCCGGCGAAGCCGCCGCAGGTGCTCCCAAATTTCCTGACCGTTGACATTGTGATGGACGCGCTCAGCAAGGCGGCGATGTGAGGGCTGGCGCCCGGCCAATAAGGGAGCCGCGCAACGGCAGGAGCGGCAAGTTCAGACGTTGTTTTGTTGTCCGAGGCCCGTTGCGTCCCCGGAATTAGGAAAGCGGGCGTCCCTGGAAAATTGGCGGCAAAATTCTGTGCAACGCCACTAGCGAAGGCTGGCGGTTTGCCGGGTCTCGCTGATGCACCAGAGCGCCTTGTGAGTCCTCAAAAACAACTCGCCGTTGGACACCGCCAGGGTTGAGTTGGACAATTCACCGACCGGGTTTACGGCCAGCACCTCGAACTTTGGCGCGGCCCGCAGCACGAACGTCTCGCCGGAACGGTTCACGAGGTAGAGCCGGTCGCCAACAAGCACCATGGAGGCCCATGTCTCACCGTCCGCGCCGTTTCCTTTGAGCCGTTCCAGCCACACGGACTTTCCGGTGGTCAACTCGATGCATTCGGAGGTGCCATCCGTGTTCCCGACGAAAACGTAGCCGCCTTTGATGACCGGGCTGCCGATGCGATGCTTCTTGCTCCGCTGCTCATACCAGAGCCGTTGTTGCGTGACATCTCCCTCGCCCTCGGGGCGGGTGGCAATCACGCTGCCGAAGTACCCGCCCATGGAGACGAGCAGGTTTTCCCCGTAGGTCGGCGAGCCGTACACCAGCGGGTTCATGCCATCGCAGAACCAGAGCGGTTTGCCGGTGGCGAGATCCAGCGAGCGAAGCTGGTTGGAGACCGGCAGGATCACCTGCTGGCGCGACTTCGCCTTGATAACCAGCGGGGTGGCAAAAGAACCCATGATGCCATCGCTTTTGCCCGCAAAACCGTCGAAGCGTTCCTTGGGCTGGATCTCCGGCAACGGGACTTCCCAAGCCTTTTTACCGGTGTCTTTGTTCAGCGCCACCAGTGTCGAGGATTTACCGGGGCCGTGATAAACGAGGCAGAGGTTTCCGCTTAGAACAGGAGAAGGCCCTTGCCCCCAATGATGCTCCTGTTTTCCGAGATCGACGTGCCAGCGCTCCTTGCCGTTCAGGTCATAGCAATAAACCCCGGCCGAGCCGAAGTAGGCGACAACGTGACGGCCATCGGTCACCGGTGATCCAGCGCAGATGGTGTTGGCCTCGTGATGCTCCTCCTTTTCCTGGTAAACCGTGCCTGCCTGCCAGAGGCTTTTGCCAGAGTTCCGGTCGAAGCAAATCACCAAGCGTTTGCCCTCCGGCTCCACGGCCTGGGTGACGAATATCTTGTCGTTCCAGACAATGGGGGAGGAGTTGCCGGGTCCGGGAAGCTCGACCCGCCAGCGAATGTTTTTTTGGTGGTCCCATGTCAGCGGGGCGGCGGTCTCCGGCGAGATGTTATTTTGATCAGGACCGCGCCAGCTTGGCCAATTGCCGGCCGAGGTGGTGAAAGAAACGGCCAGCAGGGTGGCCAGGATTGCGGAATTGGCGCGGGAGTTGGTCATATATCTCCAACACCATAACAAACCGAGGACGCAAGCCAAGCCGTCAAACGGCAAAATTCACGACGCCCAAGTTGGGTGCATCTCCAGCTTGCCCCGCTCGGAGTCGTGGACGTTCCGGACGAACCGGTTGTTCCGGTCCACCAGGATGTTCTTTGCGGGAGTTGGCCGGTCAGACAGTGAGAAGCCCATGATGATCAACTCTTCCCCCTCCTTGATGACCAAGGAGGCGGCGCCGTTCATGCAGATCACGCCCGAGTTCCGCTCGCCGGTGATGACGTAGGTCTCGACACGCGCGCCCGTGGTATTGCTCACCACGAGCACCTTCTCGCCGGGCCACAAGCCAGCCCGCTCGATCAAATCCTCGTCAATCGTGATACTGCCCACGTAGCCAAGGTTCGCCTCCGTGACCACGGCCTTCTGGATCTTGGAGCTGAGCACCCATCGCATCGGATTCATTCTAGCACGTTCCATCAAAACAGTTGTGAGCCATCGAGCCCGCCGGTGCGGGGTCGCTTCGGATAGTTCGCCTTGGCCCGCCTGTCAAGCCAGCCTT
>CAZMLP010000351.1:0-3520 GCA_964566745.1 uncultured Verrucomicrobiota bacterium
TGGTTTTCAAGTCGTTCGACATCCTGCGCCAGGCGGGATTCGACAATGTGAACATTGACCTGATGTTTGCCATTCCCGGCCAGACCATGGAAATCTGGCGCGCCACCCTGGCGGAAGCCATCGGCCTCGGCAGCGAGCACCTCTCCTGTTACGAGGTCATTTATGAGGAGGACACTCCTCTTTTCGAGCAGATGCAGGCCGGGGAATTTGATGTGGACGAGGACCTCGCCTGCGCCATGTATGATGAACTGGTCGAGACGGCCGGACGGCATGGTTTTCAGCAATATGAAGTGGCCAATTTCGCGCGCTCAAACGGTCCCGCGCCTGACGGCATTCCGAATCGCGCCTGCCGGCACAACGTGAACTACTGGCGCGGTGGCGCGTTCCATGGCCTTGGTCCCAGCGCGTCCGGTTTTGTGAACGGCGTCCGCACCCGAAATTGGGCCAACACCGATCTTTACTGCAATCTCCTGGAGCAAGGCCGCCGTCCCATCGAGTCCGAGGACCGCCTCCCGCCACTGGGTCGCGCCGGAGAAATTGCCGGGTTCGGCCTGCGCATGCCCGCCGGCTGGCAGTTTGAAGAGTTTCAAACCACCACCGGCTTCGACCTGCGCAACGAATGGTCCGCTGACATGAGTGGTCTCGTCGCCGAGGAAATGGCGCAACGGGACGACAGCGGCTTTCGCCTGACTCCCCGCGGCTTGCGATTTGCCGACTCCGCGGCAGAGCGCTTCCTGCGGAGTTAAAGAAAAAGGCGGGGGTCACCCCATCCGCCTTTGCTTCGTGCCGTCTGAGAAGGCTTCTACTCCGCGTGGTAGCCGCGCCAGGTCCAGACAAGTGTGTCGGCCAGAGTTTGCTCGAACACGCGCCGGTCGCAGTGACCCGTGCCGAGGCTATACACAAAGCGGTAGTTGTAGCCTTTTTCCTTGAGCGCCGCCGCCGTGCGTTTGCCGGCCATCACCCAGTTGTGGTGAGATTCTTCCGGGTCGTTCGGGCGCAGATCCTTTTCCGAAACGTGATGGAAGATACGCAGGGGTTTCTTGTCGCTGTTCGCGATCAATTTCATTCCCGAATGATATTCCCATGCGCCCAGCGGAAAATTCGCCTCCTCCGCCGCGTCGTCATCCTGTTGATCCACGAACGTTCCGGAGTAAGCAATCACCCGCCGGAACAAGTCCGGCCGGAACCACGCCATCGTCAACGCAGCCGCCCCGCCGGAACTGCAACCCATCGTGGCTCGTCCCCACGGATTGTCCGTGATGCCGATGTTGGGATAGGCGGCCTTGACGTCCGCGTTGTGCAGCACGGCGGGCAGCACCTCGTCGTTGATGAAGCGGACGAAGCGATCCGACATCGTGTCATACTCGAGACCGCGCTCGCTGTTTTTGCCATCGTTGCCGCCATTTTCCACCGACACCACGATGAACGCCGGCAATTGGCGGTGCGGGTCTTTGGAAATGGTCAGATTGTCCAGCGCGTTGCGCACCAAATTCAACTGGCTGGGACCGTCATGAATGACCAATACGGGCGCCTTGACGCCATTCTTGTAAGCCGCGGGCACGTAAACAAAAATTTTCCGCTCTTTGCGCACGGCCTTCTTGTCCGGCTCGAGCGTCTTGTCGTCGCCCTTGAACAGCTTGCTCTCCGCCAGGCTCATCTTGAACTCAAAGCTCTTGCCTTTGGGATTCCCCTTGTCCGTGAGATCCGGGTCAATTTTGTATTCAGGACCAATAGTGACGTCGCCGTTCCCCTCTGTGCCCGGATTTTCCGTGTACGCGCTCATGGTCCGGCAGGCAGTGAACGGCAAGGTCAAAAGGCCCGCGGAGAGGAGGCAGCAAACGCGAGCGGAGAGAAAGCGTGTGTTGAACATGAGGAAATCATGATTTCTCCCTTGGCGGGATGCAAACCGCAAAATCGGAAACCGAACCGGATTCTCGGGGTCAAGCCGCCGCCGCTTTCCTCAACGCGTTCGCCGTTTGTTCCGCAAGGATTCGAGATTGCGCCGCCAGAGCGCCTTTCGCTAGCCTTTCAAAAATTTGAATCGAATGTCTGCACCGCTCAAAACTTTCACCGTCGAGGCGTTGAACGTCCGCGTTTACGCAAATCAGGAGGACCTTGCCAAGGCCGTCACGCAGGATGTCCAGGCTCACTTGAAGGAAGTGTTGCGCGCCCACGGGCGTGCCGCCGCGATTATGGCCACGGGCAATTCGCAAATCCGTTTCCTGGAGCAATTGGTGCGGCTCGGAGGAATCGACTGGTCGCGAATCACGCTCTTCCACATGGACGAGTATCTTGGCATCCCGGGCGACCACAAAGCCAGTTTCCGCCGCTACATGCGCGAGCGGGTCGAGTCGCTGGTGCGACCGTTGGCGTTTCATTACATCGAGGGTGACACCACGCTGCCGTTGAACGAGTGCGAGCGCTATTCCACCCTCCTCGCCGCGCAACCCATCGACCTGTGCTGCCTGGGCATCGGCGAGAACGGCCACCTGGCGTTCAACGATCCGCCGGTGGCAAATTTCAGCGACCATCGCCTGACGACCCTGGTGAAGCTCGACGACGACTGTAAAATGCAGCAGGTCAAGGAGGGTCACTTTCCCGATCTCGCCGCCGTGCCACCGTATGCGTTCACGCTGTCGATTCCAGCCCTCTGCTCCGCGCGCAAAATGATTTGCATCGCCCCTGAGAAGCGCAAAGCCAAACCGGTTTACGATGCACTGCGCGGGCCAATCAGCACCGCCTGTCCGGCCTCCATTCTGCGCCGTCAGGGCCAGTGCACTCTCTTTCTGGACACCGATTCGGCCTCGCTGCTTTGACGGGAGCGCGTTTCTGACTTGGACTACGCGGTCCGGGAAGGTATGCTCTCCGCATACTTCCCTATGAAAAACTCGCTTTCAATCGATGGACGCTTTCCCCGCCGCCGTTTCCTCGCGGCCTCTGGCATGCTCTCCGCGGCTCTCGCCACGAATGGTTTCATGGGGAGTGCCGGGGCCAGTCCCGCAGCCAAACCGAAACGAATCCCGGTCGGATTGGAGCTTTATTCCGTGCGGGGCGAACTGGCGCGCGATCTGCCCAAGACGCTGACCGAAGTGGCAAAGATGGGCTACGAAGTGGTGGAGTTCTACTCGCCCTACTTCAAATGGACCGCCCCTTACGCGAAGGATGTCCGGGCGCAAATGGACGACTTGGGTTTGCGCTGCTACTCGACGCACAATGGCTTCGAATCCTTCACTCCCGGCGATAATATCGCGCACGCGATCGAGCTAAACCAGATTCTCGGAAGTCGGTATCTCATCCTCGCCAGCGCGCCGCGCACCACCGGCCTCGAGGGTTGGAAGGGGCTTTGCGGAAAGCTCACGACGGCGGTGGAGTCTCTGAAGCCGCATGGATTGAGCACCGGCTTTCACAATCATCAGACCGAGTGGGCCAAGCTGGAAAACGGCCAGCGCATAGTGGAGGTGATCGCCGCGAACACACCCAAGGAATTCGCGCTACAATTGGACGTGGGCACTTGCGAGGA
>CAZMLP010000352.1:0-3428 GCA_964566745.1 uncultured Verrucomicrobiota bacterium
AGTCCAGCAGCGCCGCGTGGACCGTGCATTTCCCGGGGATTTGTTTCGCAGGCGTGAAGTGGACCTCCCACTTCTGGCCGTTCGTGGAAACGGCCTCGAGGACGCCCGCGTTGCCGTCGGCCGGTTTCAATCCGCCGCCAAAGCGCCCCCAGCCTTTCCGCTCCTTCCCGTTCAAAACAAACCCGGGCGTGTAGATGGATTCCGCGCGCCACGCGTTCGCGTAGGCCTGCTGGCGGGTGGTATGGGCGTGGCTGGCCCAAGGGTCGCGCCATCCCAAGTAATCCCAATAATCGACATGGAAGGCCACTGGCACAAAGGTCTTCCACAAATCCTGTGACGCCTTCTGCCGTGACAGCCATTCCTCGGCGGGCGGGCAACTGCTGCAGCCCTCGGACGTGAAAAGTTCCAATAACGAGACCCGTTGCTCGCCGGTGCGAAATGTTTGGGCGGGCGGCCCGGCCGCGGCAACGGCGTGATTTGTCAGGGCTGCGAGAGTCATGGCAAGGAGAAGGCGTGTCATAGGGGAAAGGCCTTGTGTATCATTCCACTCGAGGATCCAGGGCGCGGCCCCGTTCAAAATATACGGCTTGCAGAGCTTCATTGAAAGTTAGTCGCGCCTCGCTCCTCAAACCTTGCAATAATTTTTCACCCGCCCGGTCCCGGCCACCGGGCAATGATACGAACACGTATAAAATTCTTGTCCGGGAAGCGCGCGCCGGGCATACATGCGGCATGAATTCGCCGGGTTCCAAGTCGCTCTCCACCGTCCAATGGCTCATCATTATCATCGCGGTCATCGGCTTCGCGTTTGACACGTATGAGTTGCTGATGCTGCCGGTGATCGCGGGTCCGGCCCTTTCCGAAATCCTCCAAGTGCCGGCCAACAATCCGCTGGTGACGGAGTGGGTCGGCAACATGCTTTGGATGACCGCCCTGTGCGGCGGCATTTTTGGTTTGCTGGGCGGCTGGTTGACCGACCGGCTGGGCCGTAAAACCGTGCTGGCGGGCAGCATCATGCTCTACTCGTTCTCGCCGGTGTTCGCCTCGTTTAGCACCACCCTCGGGTGGTTCCTTTTCTTTCGTTGCACCACGTTCATCGGTGTGTGTGTGGAGTTCGTGGCGGCGATTACCTGGCTGGCGGAAATGTTTCCAGACAAGCGGCAGAAGGAAATTGTGCTGGGCAGCACCCAGGCGTTCGCCTCGGTGGGCGGTTTGCTGGTCACCACCGCAAATATCCTGACGGTCAAATACGCCTCGATCTTGCCCGCGTTGCCGCTGCCGGAACCGTTCAACGGCCAGGCCTCGTGGCGGTACACGTTGATGACCGGTCTGCTCCCGGCGATCCCCATTGCGTTGATGCTGCCGTTCGTGCCCGAGTCGCAAACCTGGCTCGAGCGTCGTCGCGCCGGCACGCTCCGCCGCCCGAGCATTGGCGAGTTGTTCTCGCCCGAACTGCGCCGCGTGACCATTGTCACCGCGATCCTCTCCGCCTGCGCGTATGGCGCGGCGTTTGGCGCGTTGCAACTGACTCCCACCCGCATGGCGCCGGGCCTGACCATTTTGGCGGAGCACACGAAGGCGTTGAAACCATTGCGGGACGAGGCGCTGGGACTGAACAAGCAATTGAACGAGATTTCGCCGCGCTTCCGGCAGGCGGTGGCGGAGATGCCGGGATTGCTGGAGGTCTCCAGCCAGCGGGCCAAGGCGCGCATCGCCCTGCGCGCCACCCGGAAGCAACTGGAGAACCCGGACGCGAGCGAGCCGGAGAAGGCGGAACTCAAAACCAAGCTGGGCAACATCACGAACAACCTCGCCAAGCTGGACGTCAAGCTGGACGAGGTGACCCGGGAGCGGCCGGAGAACAAGAAAGTGGTGCTTGATCGCGAGAAAATCCTCGGCCAGTTGGGGGGGAATCGAGAGAAGCAGGAGCCGCATGACGTGGCCGTGAAGGCGAAGGGCAACGAGGTGCAATTCTACCAGGAAACAGGCGGTCTCATCGGCCGGATTGCCTTGGCCGCGCTGGTGGTCATGGCCATCCCGCGGCGAACGCTCCTGCGCTTGTTCCAGGTGCCCGGTCTGGTTCTATTTCCACTCACCTACCTGTTCCTGTTCCGGAACTCGCCGGAGAACTTCAAGTGGGGCATGGCTTGTTGCGGGTTCCTGACGGTGGCGCAGTTCAGTTATTTCGGCGAATATCTGCCCAAGGCTTTTCCGCTCCACCTGCGCGGAACGGGTGGCAGCTTTGCCACCAACGTCGGCGGGCGGATGATTGGCACCTCGGCGGCGTACCTTACCGCCAATATCGTCGCCCCGCGGATGTCCGGCAACACCTTCGAGCAAGTGGCGACGGCGGCGGCAATGGTTGGCCTGGGAGTCGTGGTGATTGGCTTGGTCGCGTCGTTCTGGCTGCCGGAGCCGAAGGCGGACGCCGGGGAGTAAAACCAGCCGGGTGCCATTGAACAAACCGACGGCTGTCCGTTTTCAACTTTGGCAAAAAAGCAAAACCCCGGGGGAATCCCCCCCGGGTGCTGGCTTGCCAGAAGAAAATTAGCGGCGGTCGTGCTCGCGACGGCCCGTTTCGACCGTTCGGGTCGTGGTGGTTTTCACCTCGCGACCGTGACCGCCCACCGTGGTGGTCCGGACCGTCTCGACCTTGACCGTCTCCACGGGGCGGCCGCGGAAGCGCTCCACACGCGCGGGTTCAATACCGCGATTCACGATTCGCACCGAGGCGCCGATCCCCACGCCCACCCGCACCGTCGCAAAGGTGTTCAAGACCGCTGTGTGGCCAAAGACCACGCGCACCTCGTCGCCGCGCCAATGCCGGATGGGGCGGTCGCCCATTTCGCGCACATAGCAAAAATTGAAGTGGTTCCAGCCCAGGCCGAAATCGAAATCCACCCCGACGTGGCCACCGCGCCACAGGAAACCGCCGTTCACGGTGTCGAACACCGCGCCCGGAGGCAGCGGAGCCCAACCGCAATATTCACCGCCCGAACGCCACACCACCCAGGCCGGCGCCCACGTCCGCTCCGGGAACCAGACCCAGCCGTAGCGGGGATGCAAGTGCCAACGGCCATAGTGGAATGCCACCTCGCCCCACGGATAGTCCGACGCCCAGTACCAGCCTTGGTCCGTGGAGACCCAGTGCCCCGCGTCCCAGTACGGTTGCCATCCCGGCGAGCTCAGCGCCACAGCCGGCTGCCAGTACCATTGGCCGTCCTCGGCGACGAACCAGCGTCCGTAAGGGCTCAGATCATTCTGGAAATAGGACGCGTCCGCGCTCATGACCGGCCCGCTTTGCACCACGGGCGGCGCGCCAATCACCTGGGCGTTTGGCACCGTGCCTGCCGGGGGGACTCCCGGAGGCGGAGTGGTTGCCACCGGCGCGCCGGAGGGAGGTGTGGCGGGGCTGCCAGAGGGCGGAG
>CAZMLP010000353.1:0-1947 GCA_964566745.1 uncultured Verrucomicrobiota bacterium
TCGGAAATCACCCTCGGCTGGGGATAAAACTCGAATCCCTCCAGGGCGATTCCCGCGGCGAGCTCCTTGATGTCGTCAAACGACTTGGGGAATTGATCCTGGTGGTCTGTCGCGAAAATTCGCGCGGCGAGGCCAATGTTCTTTGAGAAATTAATGTTACGCTCCCGCAACTCGATGGCGGCCGTCTCCTCTTGTTCCCGCGCCTTTTCGGCCTCCGCCGCGCGCAACCGGGCCGCCGCTTTCGCCCACGCCTGGCCATTCGGACCGCTCGCAGCGGCTTGCAAACGCCGGGTTTCCTCTTTCAGGCGCGCGATCTCCGCCTCGTCCTTGCGCAGGCGCTCCAGCTCGTCCAGCAGCGCCTGATAGGAGGACTGCGACGCTGCGGTCGCCGGGTGTTTTCGGCCGGCCTCGTCGCGCACGTTCGCAAGCTCGGCGCGGGCCTTTTGGATTTGGAGTTGTTGCAGCACCAAAGGAACCGTGGCGATGATAATCACGGCCGTGCAAGCGAGGGGAATTTTCATGGTGAGAAGAGAGAGTTTGGCGGTCGTGCCGAAAGTGCCCAAGGCGCCCGCCGTGGCCGGCGCGACAGCCACCAGACCGAGCAACGCGGCCGGCGCCGCGGTGGTGGCGTTCGCGGCAAGGATCGCGGCCAGCCCGGCGGTGGCGGTCGTCACGCCCTTGCGGGAGAGGCGGTCGCGCAATCTTTCGAGGGCACGCTGCACCCGCATGCGGGCGGTGTTCTCGCTGAGCCCAAGCACCTCGCCCACGCGGCGCAACTCGTGCCCCTCGAAAAATCGCAGCAACAGGACCACGCGATCCGGCTCGGGCAGCTCATGCATTGCCTCGTCGATCAACGGGCGCATTCGGGACCACTCACCGGCGTCGGAATTCCCGTCGAGGTTTTGCATGGCGAAGGCCTTTTGTTCCCGTGCCTCGCGCCGTTGCCGGGCAAGGCGGGCGCGATTGGCAACATGACGGGTGGTGGTGTAAAGCCAGCCGGCGAGCGTGGGATGGTTCTGCAAATGACTGGCCTGGCGCGCGAGTTCGGTGAAGACGGTTTGGGCCACGTCCTGGGCCGCGTGCGCGTCACCTTCCATCTGGCGCAAAGCGGCGGAATAAACCAGGTTGAGATGCCGCCGGGCAAGTTCCGTGAAGGCGTCCTCACTACCCTTGCGAAGGTAGAAACCCAGCAACTCTGCATCACTTTGCTCGCTCGACGGCATTCATCCATACAATGCGCGCCGGGAGAGAAAACCGCACCGGGAAATTTGCACCCTCCGATTGTCGTTGAATTCCGCTCGCGTTCGATTTGAGCTTGGGGAAACCACACGCCACTGATGCAAACACACAGCCTGCCCCGAATGCTGTTGGTCCGGCAGAAGTTTCCGGTTATCCCGCCCCTCGATGTGGATGCCGCGGTTCAGAAGGGGGTGACGGCACTGCCCGGTTTGGCGCGATTAAAACCGGGAGCCAGTGTCGCGGTGGCGGTGGGCAGCCGGGGAATCACCCGCCTGACTGAAATTGTGAAGGCGACTCTGCACGCGTTGCGCGCGGCGGGCGCGCGGCCTTTTATCATCCCGGCGATGGGCAGTCACGGGGGCGCGACGCCGGAAGGCCAGGCCGGGGTGCTGGCGGAGTATGGCATCACCGAGGCGACGACGGGCGTGCCGGTGCGCGCCTCGTTGGAGGTGATCCCCGTGGGCCGCACGCCCGAGGGGGTCGAGGTGCTGTGCAGCGTCGAGGCGGCGCGGGCGGACGGGGTGGTGGTCATCAACCGTGTAAAACCACACACGGATTTCCAAGGCGAGCTGGGCAGCGGCTTGATGAAAATCCTCGTGGTCGGCCTGGGCAAGCGCGCCGGGGCCACGGCTTATCA
Organism: uncultured Verrucomicrobiota bacterium; assembly: GCA_964566745.1. Lineage (GTDB taxonomy): Bacteria > Verrucomicrobiota > Verrucomicrobiia > Limisphaerales > CAZMLP01 > CAZMLP01. The sequence goes on from CAZMLP010000353.1 coordinate 1,877, forward strand.
TCACGCCGCGAGCCGCCTGGGTTACGAGCCGATGTTGCGGTCCATCGCGCGGGTGTTGTTGCGCGAGGCGC
>CAZMLP010000354.1:0-2926 GCA_964566745.1 uncultured Verrucomicrobiota bacterium
CGCTCGGTGTGGCGCCGCCATGATCCCACACCCGCCGACAGATTTTGGTGTAAAACTCGGGCCAAGCGTCCTCGGGTTTGGTGTTCGGTAGCGAGGGATGGAACGCGCCGTCGGCGAAATGCACCAGCGCCAACCCGCCGCCGCGATTCAGATATGCGAGCAGTTTCTCCTTGGCCGCCGCGCTGAGGCCGGACCGTTCCCAATTCACATAGTTCCACACCACCACGTCGTATCCTTCGAGCTTGCCGCTCGCGATGTCTTCCGGGTTTTCCGTCACGTGAACGAGCGCGCGCGGATCCTGCTCGATCACCGGCAGCAAAGCAGCCGTGGTGGCGTTCCAGTCATGCGCCGAGTGGTTGTGTCCCGTGACGATCAACACCTTGTAGCGCGGGTATGGATCGGTCTCCACACCATTGGCTGGCACCTGCAGTTTGGCGGTCCAAATAACGGCGTTGAGAATCAGCTTTCGAAAATTCGGGTTCCACCAGTCCGCGTAAAAATGCCCGCCTGTCGTTGCGAATCCGCGTCCGCCATCCGTCCGTTCAACCGCCCAACCGACGGTATGGTCCACCGTCTCGTTTGGCGGACGCGTGACCATGATCGGCTTCAGGCGAGGATCGTTGTCCCTAAACTTCAGCCGATAATAAAACTCCTCTGGTTCCGTGAACGGCTTCACGCCCCGGCTGATTGGATGCTCCGGCGAACCAAGTTTCACCGCCGCGTTCCAAGTTTGGATGGCGGAAAACCATTTCTGCGGACCGGCGCCGGTCTCATAATCAAAATAACCGCCGACCCATTCCGTGATCTCGTCATGAACGCGGCTCGGATGGAACGTCGTCCAATGATAAAACACCACGCCGCAGCCGCGCCGCATCTGCTTCCTCAACTGCGCAAACCGGTCGCCGACGTAGAGCGGATGGTCCTGCTCGCGATGATCGCCGCCATCTGAAATCAGCAGGATCGTGTCGGCGTCGTTCAAGGTCGCCGGATCCTTGGGCCAGCCTTGGAAATGCGTCTCCACCCGCACGTCGGCGCCCACATTCGGCGAGGTTTCGAGCAATTGCTTGATCAGAATAATGCTCTTCTCGTACTCGTGCGCCTCCTTCGGATGGCCGGTGATCGGCCCGGCAATCAGGACAATCTTTTTGGGAGTCGCGGCGACGACTGCGAGGACACCGAAGTGCAGAACCGTGACAAGCGTTAGCGCCAGTCGAAGCCAGGGTGAAAGGAGCGTTTTCATGCGGATAATCCTCACTTCAGACGAACCGCCACAAACCAACAAGCTTTTTGGAACAAGGCGGGGGCAAATCATAGCGTTTACCGCGATGCTGATTTCAGAGGTTGCAAGCGCAGCTTGAAGGTTTTGATTTCGAAGGGGTGCAGATCGAAACGAATCGCGTTATCATGAACGCTTAGTTTCGCGCCGGTGTCCTCCATCAAATTGGCCTCGTTCGCGGCGAGAATCTTCCCGTTCAATTTTAGCGTCGCGCCACTGGTCGCCACGCCATTCGCCTCATACACACGGATCACCGTGGAGCCGTCCTTCGCGGGTTTCACCGCGCTCATCACCACATTGGGGGCCGATACTTCAAGAAAACCGTGGCGTTTCGGCAGAATACCGGCGTGAGGCGTGGACTTGCGCGTGATCAGCGGGTTGTTCCATTCCCAGCCCGCCCGCGTGACGCCCGCCGCGCGCCAGTCGCCCGCGTGCGGCATCACGGCATAATCCAGCGTCAATTCCTTGCCCAATTCCCATCCGGTGTCCGACGTCATCCCGTGCTCATAGCTTCCGTCCTCGCCGTAATTGCGGATGCGCGTCGCGCGCGCCAGCGACAACATCAACGTGCCATCAGAGACGTTGTTGCCGGGCATGCCGCGATTGAGCAACGCGAACCCACGCGTCTCGCCACTCCAATCCGCCCAGTTCTGCGCGGGAAACTCCTGGCTCGTTGGTCGCTCGATGGCGCCAAACGGGATCTCCTGAAAATTGCGCCCGTCGCGAATCGCCGTCGGAAACAGCACGCGGTAGCGAACATCGCGGTCCTGGTTGAGGATTTTCGTTTTGAAGTCGATGCGCGGCAGCCCGGCATACAGGCGAACGATGGTGGTAAACGTGTTGCTGCCGAGCGGATGACGCACGGTGTACTCGAAGAACACCGGTCCGCGCCGGACCAAGCCCGCCCCGCTGAATTGATCGCTGAACTTGGCCTTGTCGCGACCGGGCACTTTCAGCGGCCGGGTCATCATCACGTTCGAGAAGCCGTCGAGATTTTGGTAAAGCTCCCAAAAATCGCCGTTGTCGTCCTCGCGCGCGACAACATTGCCGGGACCGGACAGCGCCTCCCAATCACCTTGCTTCACGCGCAAGCTGGTTAACGCGCCGGTGGGAGTATCAAATGTGACGCGATAAAACTCGTTCTCCAGCACCGCCGGTCCATTAGTCGAGACCGCCGCTGATTTGCCCGTTCTATCACTGGAGCGCGGCACCACACGATAGACGGCATAGCCCATCGCCGGAATGTCGCGTGCGATATAGGCAAATTTAATCCGCTTCAGGCTCCCGTCGCGATAGTTCTCCACATGCGTCAGCTGCGCGGGAATCGCGTGGCCGCCATCGTCGAGCAGATCGAAGTCCTTGATTCCGGCGGTCGCGAAACCGACGTCCCCTTCGGCGGCATCCGTGCGCGACCAGCCGAGCGTGTTAAAAACAGCGAGCGCAAAGCCGTCGCCGCGCGTGTCGATGTTCGAGAGCACTGTGCCAAACCGGGCGTTGATCATTTCCTCGGCGAGGCGTTGAGAGAAGTCGTAGCCCCGCACGGTGTCCTCGTACACCGGATCGGTCATCACGCCGGAGGCGAGATCATGCGTCACATTGAACAGCGGCGGCTCCCACGCGCGCCACGTCATTTCATTATCGACGCTCCCG
>CAZMLP010000355.1:0-8113 GCA_964566745.1 uncultured Verrucomicrobiota bacterium
GAAATCCCGCGCCGCGGAATGGGCCGCGCGCCGGGCCACCATCGCTTTCCCGCCACCGCCAGCCTCCAACTAATTTCATGGGTCTCTTTGATCGCCTTAAGGCCGGCCTGCAAAAGACGCACGCCAAGCTGGTCCACGAAATCAAACGGATTGTCACCCGGTCTCCCAAGCTCACCGGCTCGTCGGTGGAGGAGATCGAGGCTGCGCTGCTGGCGGCGGATCTCGGCCTGGCGATGACGCACCAGATCATTGCCGCCGCCAAGAAAGCCTACGAAACCCAGGGACGCGGCGGGCTGGATGTGTTGGCCATCGCCATGCGCGAGGTGGAGAGCAGCCTGACGTCCGCCAACAGTGCGCTGCGCGAGGAGCCGAATTCGGTCACGGTCGTCTCGCTGGTGGGCGTGAACGGCACGGGCAAGACAACGACCACCGCGAAGCTCGCGCACCTGGTGCAGAGTCGCGGGCAAGGCGCGGTGCTCGCCGCGTGCGACACGTTTCGCGCCGCGGCCATCGAGCAACTCAAGCTTTGGGGCCAGCGCCTGAGTGTCCCGGTCGTCGCGGGCGCCTACAACGCCGATCCCGCCGCCGTCGCCCATGACGCCGTTAGCGCGGCCCTGGCCCGCAACGCGAAATATTTGTTTGTGGACACCGCCGGCCGCCTCCACACCAAGCACAACTTGATGCAAGAGTTGCAAAAGCTTCATCGCGTGATGGCAAAAAAATTGCCGGGCGCGCCGCACGAGGTGTTGCTGGTGCTAGACGCCACCACTGGCATGAACGCGATGAACCAGGCGCGCGAGTTCAACAAAATTGTGCCGCTCACCGGCCTTGTCATCACCAAGCTCGACGGCACCAGCAAGGGCGGCATGGTGGTGGCGATCCAGAAGGAACTGGGCATTCCGATCAAATTCATCGGTGTCGGCGAGCAGCCGGACGATCTCCAGCCGTTCGACGCAAAGCAATTTGCCGAGGCGTTGTTCACGGAGAAGGAGTGATTTGACGCGGTTCGCGGGTTATGGCCGACATCTGGACCAAGCAAAAGCGGTCGCAGGTCATGAGCCGGATTCGGAGCCGGGGCAACAAGGACACCGAGCACGCCCTCATCAAGATTTTGCGCGGGGGCAAAATCAACGGCTGGCGGCGTCACCTGCCGCTGATGGGCCGGCCTGATTTCACGTTTCGCAGGGAACGGGTGGTGGTTTTTGTCGATGGCTGTTTTTGGCACGGATGCGAGCATCATTGCCGCATGCCGTCCAGCAACCGCCCGTTCTGGAAAAAGAAGATCGCGCGCAACCAACAGCGCGACCGGCTCGTGACCCGCGCGCTGAAGCGGCTCGGCTGGCGCGTGGTCCGGTTTTGGGAACATGCTTTACGTCACGAGAAGCGCGTCATTGGCCGCATCACTCGCGCGCTGGCCACGTCGCGTGCGCGCGCAATCAAACGCCCTGCAAGAAAGTTTTCCGTCAAAACCGCCAAAGGAAGAACCTGATGAACAAGGTCAATTTGGATCAAATCGACTGGTTCGAGCAACGCTCGCCGAAGGGACGCTTCCACGTCTTCCGCAAGAACGTCTCGACCGCTTTGGGTGGCAAGCGGGACATTGGCGAATGGGGCGGCGGGCATCCGTTCGACCTGGAGCTTTACCGCATGCCGCCGGGCGCGACGAATTTCCCCTACCACTCGCACGCCAGCCAATGGGAGATGTACCTGGTCGTGGACGGGACGGGGCAAGTCCGCACGCCAGCGGGATGGGAGCCGATTCGCGCCGGGGATACTTTTCTTTGCCCGCCCGGCGAACCGCACCAGATTCAAAACAACGGCACGGTGGATTTGCTATTCTATGTCATCGCGGACAATCCGCGGGCCGATGTGAACCACTATCCCGACTCGAACAAGTGGGGTGTGAAACCGCAGCGCAAATTTTTCACCATGCAAGAAGTGGACTATTATCACGGTGAGGATTTGTGAGGAGTTTCGAGGCGTGGCGTGCCTGATGCGAGGTGGGGACGCCACGCTGCGGCGTCCGGGAACGTGTCAAAGATGAAGCATTTGCTGTGGCGATTAGAATGATCAACAACGATCTCCAACACCTGCGTCTCGCCTTGCGCCTCGCCGCGCGGGCGCGCGGGGAGACTTCGCCGAACCCGATGGTCGGCGCGGTGCTGGTCAAAGCGGGACGGGTAATCGGTCGCGGCTGGCATCATCGCGCGGGGCTGCCGCACGCGGAGATCGAGGCCCTGAGCGACGCCCGGAAACGGGGCCACGATCCACGCGGCGCCACCTTGTATGTGACGTTGGAGCCGTGCTGCACACGTGGCCGGACACCGCCATGCACGGACGCGATTATCGCCGCAGGGATCAAGCGGGTGGTGGTCGCCGCCACAGATCCGAATCCAAACCATGCCGGGCGCGGCTTTCAACTGCTGGAGCGCGCCGGAGTTCAAGTGAGTCACGGGCTGCTAGCGAACGAGGCCTACCGGCTGAACGAGGCTTTCAACCATTGGATTGTCCACCGCACACCTTTCGTGATCGTGAAGGCGGCCATGACGCTGGACGGCAAAATCGCGACGTCCAAGGGCGAATCGAAATGGATTACCGGCGACGCGGCCCGCGCGGAAGGAATGAAGTTGCGCCTCAACGCCGATGCCATCCTCGTCGGGGTCAACACGGTTTTGGCCGACGATCCATCGCTGACGTATCGCCCGTCGAAGGCCAGCGATCCCAAAGTTCATCCCTTGCGCCGGATCATCCTGGATTCGCGCGCCCGCACGCCATTAACCGCGAAAGCCGTCACTGAAGATGCGGCGTCGCTAACGACTATAGTCGTGACCAAGGCCGCCCCGGCAAAACGAGTCGCTGCGCTGGCCGAACGAGTGAAAGTGGTCGTGGCTCCGGCCCGCGACGGCATCATCTCTCCGGTTTGGGTCTTGAAGAGGTTGGGCGCGGAAAACGTCACCAGCCTGCTGGTCGAAGGCGGTGGGGAAGTAAACGCCTCTTTTCTGATGAGCAGGCTTGCCCAACGGGTGGCCTTCTTCTACGCCCCGAAAATATTGGGCGGCTTTTACGCGTTGCGCGCGGTGGCAGGCGAGGGAGCGCGGTCCTGGGCCGACATCCTGGAATTGGAACAAGTGGAGTGGCGCAAACTCGGCCCTGATTTGCACATGACGGCACGGGCTTCCCCGCGCAAGGCAAAGGGCGTCTAAGAAAGACCGCAATCCATTCGCGTCAGCGCTTGGAAGCAACCCACTCATCCACATTCTTGTCCAAAATCTCTAGCGGGATGGCGCCGGACTTTAGGATCAGGTCGTGGAACTCGCGCACGTCGAACTTGTCGCCCAGCCTGGCTTTGGCCCGCGCGCGCAGTTCCTTGATTTTCAATTCGCCTATTTTGTAAGCGAGGGCCTGGCCGGGCCAAGAAATGTAACGGTCGATCTCGTTAATGACATCAAGCTCGGTCTTGGCGGCGTTCGCGAGAAAGTAGTCGATGGCCTTTTGGCGGTCCCATTGGAACGCGTGGATGCCGGTGTCCACCACGAGCCGCACGGCGCGCCACATCTCGTAGGTCAACTGGCCGAACTTGGTATACGGGTCGTCGTAAAGCCCCATCTCGTCACCGAGTGACTCCGCGTACAGGGCCCAGCCTTCCACGTAGGCGGTATAAGCTTTTTCCCCACCATAGCGGCGGAAGCTCGGCAGATCGCCTTGCTCGAATTGCAACGCGAATTGCAGGTGATGACCCGGCACGGCCTCGTGCAGCGAGAGCGCCATCATCTCATAGCGCGGGCGCATCTCCGGCTTGTAGAGGTTCACGAAGTAACTGCCCGCGCGCGAGCCGTCCGCCGCGGGCAGGCGATAATACGCGGCGGTGGTGTCCGGCGCCACCTTGTCCGGCACGGGCTCCACTCCGTACGGCATGCGCGGAAGCGTTTTGAAGATTTTGACCAACAACGGATCGATCCGTTTCGCCGTGGCGCGATACTCGGAGAACAGTTCCGAGCTCGATTTGCAGTAGAAGCGCGGGTCGGTGCGCAAGTGCTGGAAGAACTCCTGCATCGTTCCCTGAAATCCGACTTGCCTCATGATTGCGCGCATCTGGTCGCCGATGCGTTGCACCTCCCGCAGACCGGTCTCGTGAATCTCGTTGGGCGACATGCGCGTGGTGGTGAACTTGCGGCAGATAAAGGCGTAGGTCTTGTCGAGACAGGGCCATTGCCAGTCGCCGGGTTTGTCGAGGCACGCCGTGAGATATTCCTGTGTGAAGAATTCCTTGAACCGCTGGTAGGCGGGAACGACATCGGCGCGAATCGTCTCTTTGGCGGCCGCGATCATGCGGTCCCGATCCGCCGCGCCAATCGCCGCTGGAAACTCGTGAAACGGCTTGAAAAACGGGCTGGCGTGGGGCGTGGCGGTGATTTGTTTGTCAATCTGCCCGGGCACCCGTTGCATCGTGATTTTCGGCTGCACGCGCTTTTGGCGAATGCCCTCGCGGAGCAGCGCGATATTTTGATCCACCAGCGCGGGCAGACGATGAAGCCGCGCAATCCAATCCTCGTAATCCTTGACTGTCTCGAAACGCAATGCGTCGCCCAACTCGTCGGCGAGTTGGATTCCCTCGCGTTGGTTTAGCGCGACGAGGTGATTGAGGTTTTGGAAATCCTCGATAGCCAAGTCAGTCTCGTATTTGAACAGGTCGTAATTGAGCCGGTCGTTGGCCGGCAGGGCGTCGCGAGAGATCTTTTGCAGACGCGTCAGAGCCTCTTTCAGGTGGGCTTGGTTCTTCTCCAGATTGGCGAGGCTGATGTCCTCCCATTTGTCGTTCCAGCGGCGGTCACCTAGCTGCGAGGCCCAACTCGGGTTTTGCTCCATGGTGCGGTCCCACTCCGCGACGAGAAATTGGCGCAATTGATCGGCGGGGGATTGGGCGTGCGAGAACGGGCTCATAAGTAGGAATGCGAGACTGGCGAGCCAAACAAAACGATCAATGGAGCGTGCGTTGGCGGATTTCATCGGATTGTGGCGTGTTTATTTCGCGTCCTTCACTTCGCCGATCATGTGCCACGTGCTCCATTGACCGAGGTTCTTGGCGCGGAACAAGAGGACCATGCGCGCGCTGCCGACATCCGGGATGAACACCTGGAACGCCCCTCCGTTGTCTGTCAACGTTTTCTGCTCGTCGCCGCCAGTCTTGACCGCCAAGGTGCCACTGGTCCCGTCCACGGTGGCGCGGCCCGTGATTTGGTACCGGCTGGCAACGCCGTTGGGGTAAGTTTCAGTCCAAGTGGTGTCCTGCCGCGTCCAGTCACGCCGGCCCGGCGTGGGCTCCCCCTTGTAATCGAACCAGAACTGTTTCGGGCTGTTTTCCGCCCCGGCTACCCCCAAGGCGGCAGCGGGTGCATAGGCGGGAGTCTTTTGGAATTCGGTCCAGAGGGCGGCCAGGTTCTTGCCCGTGGCCTTGAGGAAAAGGTCCTCCGAATATTTGCCCTGGCGCATGGCGGTGTTCAGCGCGCGGATGGCCTCCCGACCGTACTGCGCGTCCAGGAAAAGCAGAAAGGCGCCTGTGCACCAATATCCCGAGGTGTAATGCGGAAACTCGGCGGTGCAATGCGGATAGCTGGACCGGTTGGTAAATCCCAACGCGTATCGCGCATAATCCGCGATCCCCTCCACCCAGTAGGACGGGGCCTGGGGCGCATAATGCTGCGCAACGTGGACCATCTCATGGACGAAGCAGCCGTAATCGGGATACTTCTCAAAATAATCCGCGCTGAGGTAAATGGTGGTTCCGCTGGTGAGGCCCGGAACGGGCAGATTGTGTTTGAAGACGAGGTCGAATTGGGGCGGGACTCCGTTGGTGTCGCCCCCTAGCAATTTCAGGATTCTCGGATATTCCGCGTCCGCCACAGCCCGGGCGACCCGGCCAAGAACATCCATTTCCGGCGCTTGGGCGATGTCAATGCCGCGCACAACCGACACGGTCGGGTACGGGATTTCGGTCGGCGCTGATTTGACGGGTGCCTGGGTCCCGGCGGCGCACGTTTGGCCCGTTGCCAAGAGAAACAGAAAACACCCCGTGACGAAGCCTTTTGGGTTCATGCCACGCAGCTTTTCTCATCGTTGTGCGGCGTCAAGCATGAACAGCCTTTTCGATTTTGAGCTTACTTCTGTTTCACGTCATAGCAGAGCAACACGTCCTGGTCGCGCAAATAGAGTTTCCCGCTGGAGACCACCGGGTGCGCCCAACTGTTTTTGTCGCTGCGATCCGGCGGGTTGAACCGGCCCGATTCCCGGTAGCCGGCGGGCGTGGCCTCCACCAGCATTACCGTCCCCTTGCCCCCCTCCTCGCGGCAGTAGAGATGCCCATCGGCGAACGTCACCGAGCCTTTCGCGGCTCTTTCCTTCTCGTTCCAAACCATCTCGCCGGTCTTGAAATTCTGGCAGACCAAACCCTTGCCCTCCGAGTAGCCGTACAGATAGTCGCCGATTTTCACCACACCGCCGTGATGATTCGCCATCACCTTGTTCGCGTAAACCTGTTCCGTCTCGAACTTGTCGCCCTCCTTGTAAATTTTGAAGAGATTGCAGCCGACGCCGTAGCCGGAGGTCACAAAGACACAGTTATCAGCGTAAATGGGCGTCGGGATCACCGCTGTGGCGCCTTTCCGTTTGGCGGTCCAGAGCAGTCGTCCGTCCTTCGCGCGGATGCCTGCCACATTGGCGTCCGTGAGCTGGATGTATTGCCGGACACCCGCGATCTCGGCGACGATCACCGAGGAATAGTGCGCGGCATCCTTGAACTCCTCGCAGCGCCAGGCCAAATCGCCGGTCTTCCAGTTCAACGCCACGACCGCCCCCGCCGATCCGCCCGGCGTGAACACCACGCGATCACCATCGACCAACGGCGATTCGGAAAAACCCCATTCCGGCAGCGCTCCGCCAAAATCCTTGCTCAGGTTCTTGCGCCACACCTCGTTGCCATCCTTGGCCCGCAGGCAAACGATGTCCCCATACTTGTCGATGATGTAAACCGAGTCGCCCGCCACTGTGGGTGTTGCGCGCGGTCCCGCGAAACCACCCCAACCGGGCGCGCCCGCCTTGCCAATCTTCGTGTTCCACACCGGTGTGCCGGTGGCGCGGTTGAGCGCGTAGGCGTAGCTGGCGTCGGCTTGGTCGCCGAGGGTGAAAATCTTGTCACCCACCACGGCCACGCTGGAGTAACCGCCGCCAATGCCTTTCGCTTTCCAGACAAGGGGAGGTCCGTCGGCGGGCCAATCTTTTAACAGGCCGCCCTCGGGCGAGATGTCATCCCGGTTGGGGCCGCGCCACTGCGGCCAGTCAGCGGCGGTGGCAGTGGTGGCAACCAGAGCAAGGGCGATCGCGGCGGAAAGGCGAGGAAAGCGAGGCGGCAGGATGGTCTTCATGGCAGATATTTAGAAGCCAAACGGACGGCGCGAAAGGAGAAAATTGCCGAGACCCCCGGGGAAATAAGACCAAGAACCACTTTGCTTTTTCCGAGGGCATTTCGAATCATCGCGTCATGAAACCGTCCGCCGCCCATTCGTATCGCTGGCATCGAATAGCGCTGGCCTTGCTCGCGGGCGCGCTGCTGCTGGAGGGCGGAGGCCAGGCCGCCGAGAAGCCGAGGAAGCGCTTGCCCGAGAGCATTGCGAGGGAAAAAGCCGGGACGGAGGCGCTGGAAAAATCCACGGAAGCCATCGCGGAGCTGGCCCGCAATTCCATCGTCACCGTCGGCCACCAGGCGCGTGGTTCCCGCGATGAAAGTGTCGGCACCGGTTTTGTGGCCGGGCCGGGCGGCTTGATCGCGACTTGCCTGCACGTGATTGGCGAGGGCCGGCCAATTTATGTTCGCACCGCCGATGGTCGCGGCCTGGAGGTGACCGAGGTTCACGCATGGGACCGAAAACTGGATCTGGCGGTGTTGCGCGTGACGGACGCGAACCTGCCGCAATTGCGCCTCGGCGATTCCGACCGGCTGGCGCAAGGGGCGTCCGTGGTGGCCATCGGCAACCCCCTTGGCCTGGAGCAGAGCGTGGTTGAGGGAGTCGTCTCCGCGCGGCGCGAGTTTGAGGGCGTGGAGATGATCCAACTGGCGATT
>CAZMLP010000356.1:0-2661 GCA_964566745.1 uncultured Verrucomicrobiota bacterium
CGACATCGACGGGGACGGCGATCTCGATGTCGTTTTCGGCGGCGATTGGCAGAGTGACGAGGTCTGGTGGTGGGAGAATCCGTGTCCGAAGTTCGATCCCAACACACCCTGGAAGCGGCACATCATCAAGAAGGGGGGCAAGACCCAGCACCACGACCAGGTCTTTGGCGACTTCAAAAACACCGGCAAACCGCAACTCGTCTTTTGGAACCAGGGAGCCAAATCACTGTTCATCGCGGACATTCCGGCGGATCCGAAGGCCACCGGACCTTGGCCGTTCGCGCCGGTTTATTCCGGCGAGGCAGGGGAGCGCGGCGACGCCAGTGGCGGATTCAAATACGCGGAGGGGACCGGCGTGGCGGATGTTGACGGGGATGGCGTGCCGGATTTGCTCGCGGGCAACTACTGGTTCAAGCATCTCGGCGCGGGAAAATTCAAGCCGGTGAAGGTGGGCGAGATTGGCGGGCGCATCGCGGCGGGGAAATTCATTGAAGGCTCGAGGACGTCCCAAATCGTGATTGCGCCGGGGGACGGCTCGGGACCGCTCCGCTGGTACGAATGCACGGGCGATCCGCAAAACACCGCCGACTGGAAGGCGCACGAGCTGCTCGACCGCGAAATGATTCACGGCCACACCCTGGACATTGGGGATGTGGACGGCGACGGGCATCTCGATATTTTCGCGGCCGAGATGGCCAAGTGGACCGAAAAGCGTCCCGATGCCGACAATCCGAAGGCTGAGGCGTGGATTTTTTATGGCGACGGCAAGGGGAATTTCCGCAAGACCACGCTGGCGACCGGCCACGGCTTTCACGAGGGCAAGCTGGCTGATCTCGATGGCGACGGCGACCTCGACATCCTCAACAAGCCTTACAATTGGGAGGCGCCGCGCGTCGATGTGTGGCTGAACAACGGCGCCGGTTCGCGCAAACACGCCGGAACGAGCGCCAGCTTTAAGGGGCCGCTCGGCCTGCAACTCTACAGCCTGCGGCATCATTTTCAGAAGAACATCCCGTTCTCGCTCGACCATGTGCGCGACCTCGGTTTTGTCGAGATCGAGGGCGGCTCCTTTAATTATCCGCCGGAAGTCTTTCTCAACATGCTGGCCGCGCGCGGCCTGAAATTGGTTAGCACCGGTGGCGATTATGCCAGGCTGCGCGATGATCCTGACAGCGTGATTGCGCGGGCCAAGGCCTTGGGCGTTGAGTACGTCTCCTGCAGTTGGATTCCCCACGCCAAAGGCCAGTTCAATGAGAAGAACGCGCGCGACGCGGCGGCGGTGTTCAATCAGGCGGGGGAGAAGCTTCGCGCCGCCGGTTTGCGCCTCGCCTATCACCCGCATGGATACGAGTTCCAACCATGGCAAAACGGGACTCTCTTCGATCTGATGGCGAGCCAGACCAAGCCGGAAAATCTCTCGTTTGAACTGGACGTGTTTTGGGCCGTGCATGGCGGCGCGGACCCGGTGAAGCTGATGGAAAGATACGGTTCACGCTTCCAGTTGATGCATGTGAAGGACCTGCGCAAGGGCGCACAAGGAAACTTGACGGGTGGCGCGCCGGACTCGGACAGCGTGGCGGTTGGCGAGGGACAAGTGGATTGGCCGGCGGTGTTGCGAACGGCAGAGAAGGTGGGCGTAAAGCACTATTTCATCGAGGACGAGGCGGTCGAGGCCATTGACCAGATTCCCCGCACTTTGCGGTATTTGGAGAAGATCTCGTGGTGAGTCACGCCTGCACAAGGGAATTGCAGCGCGGGATGGGTCTGGCGGAAATGCTCGACAACACAGTTTTGTTCCAAACCAAGCCCCGCAACCTGCCACGCTTTTGGCGCTGGAGTGCGCTCGCATGGAATTTCAGATTTGACCGATGCGCTGGCCCGTACAACTATTTGGGCGTGATCGCGGGTGGAGGGAGAGCCGCGACGCTTGGGCCAGTTTAGCTCAGTGGTAGAGCAACGGTTTTGTAAACCGTCGGTCGTCGGTTCAATCCCGACAACTGGCTCCAGTTTCAACTACGTGTGTAGCAGGGAGTTGCGAGCCTCGGGTTGGCCACTGTCAGTGAAACTGTCAGTAAACCGGCGGCTGGAAAAACCACCCGTCAAAACCCTGACAAAATCTCGCTGAAACCCGCCGACTACCCGCTAACGCGAGCAGCCCGGACCAAGGCACGATTCGGAGTGACGTTATGAAACAACGCTTCATTCTGTTTCGCCGCAACGGAACGTTCTATTGCGAGGATACGAGCAACGGGAAGCAAACCAGCCTCCGCACCAAGGACGAGAGCGAAGCCACCGCCCTCCTAGCCGCCAAAAACGAGGCTATTCGCCACGTCTCGATGAACCTGCAACTCGCGCAGGTCTATTTGCAGCATAGCGACCCCGCCTTGGCCGGGCGGACATGGGCGGACGTCATGCAGCAGGTTAGCGCGGGAAAGACCGGACCCACCAAGGAACGCTACGACATGGCGATTCAAGACGCTGCCTTGGACGGAATTCGACACCGCAAGCTGCTGGAAACAACCGGCGAGCAATTTCTTTCGGTCCTGCGTGCCGGAACCGTCTCCACCAATGTCTATCTCCGTCGGTTTCACAACTTCGCGCTAGGAATGCATTGGCTGCCATGGCCGATCCTTCCCCGACTCCATTGGCCGAACATCACCT
>CAZMLP010000357.1:0-2174 GCA_964566745.1 uncultured Verrucomicrobiota bacterium
TGGGCGTCCTCCACCTCAAAGATCTCCGATTGCAAAATCCCATGCGCGCAAAACGCGATTTCCCGCGGCATCTCGAACACGGTGACGCCGATTTTGGACTTGAACCATTGCCGGTCCTTGTCCACCAAACTGATCAGCGCAATTGGGGATTCGCAAATCTGCGACGCGAGCAAAACAATGTCGTCGAACGCTTGCTCCGGCTCCGTGTCGAGAATGTTGCAGCGCGAGAGCACAGCGAGGCGCTCCTTCTCGTCTATCGGCAACGGGGCAGTCATGGAATTGGCGGTCTTTCGAGCGAACAGCCGCCGGGAGGCAAGCTTCCCGGCGGCCGGCCTGGTTCGTTACAGCTTTTGCTGTTCGACGACGCGTTTGAGATCCGCGGAGAGTTTCGCCAGCTCGGTGGCGGCGGTCAGGGTGTTGTTGGCGCCCTGGGTGGTGTTTCTCGCCGCGAGCGAGACGTTGGCAATGTTTTTCGAGATTTCCGTGCTGCCCTGGGCCGCCTCGGTGGCGTTGCGCGCGATTTCGTTGGTGGTTGCCGTTTGCTCCTCCACCGCGCTGGCGATGGTGTTCTGGATGTCGCTGATCTGGTTGATGATTTTGCCGATATGGTCAATCGCCGAGACAGCCGCCCCGGTGTCGCCCTGAATCGCCTCGATCTTGCCGCTGATGTCCTCGGTGGCGGCGGCGGTTTGCTTGGCCAGCTCTTTCACCTCGTTGGCCACCACGGCGAAACCCTTGCCCGCCTCGCCGGCGCGCGCCGCCTCGATGGTGGCGTTCAACGCCAGCAGATTGGTCTGCTGGGCGATGCTGGTGATGACCTTGATCACCTTGCCAATCTCCGTGCTGCTTTCGCCGAGTTTCGCCACCGTCTTGTTGGTGTCCGCTGCGACTTTGACCGCCTGGGTGGCCACTTTCGCTGCATCGCTCGCGTTTTTGGCGATCTCCTTGGCCACCGCGCTCATTTCCTCCGCGCTGGTGGCCACCGTCGCCACATTCTTGCTCACTTGCTCGGAAGCCGCCGCCACCACGTTGGCCTGGGTCGCGGTCTCTTCCGAATTGGAACTCATTTGTTGACTGACGGCGGTCAACTCTTCCGACGAGGAGGCGAGCGCCTGGGCATTATCGCTCACCGCCGTAAGCGTGACTTTGAGCGCTTGTTCAGCCAGTTTCCGGCCGGTGATGTCGGAGGCGTTCTTGACCACCTTGAACGGCTTGCCCTCGCCATCAAAGATCGGGTTGTAGATTGCTTGCATCCACAGTTCCCGCCCGCCTTTGGCGAACCGCTTGAACTCCCCCGATTGAAACTTCCCCTCGTTCAGGGCACTCCAGAACTGGCGGTATTCCGCGCTCTCGCGATAGGCGGGATCGACAAAGATCCCGTGATGCCGACCTTTGATCTCCTCCAGCGTGTAACCCACCGTTTTGAGGAAGTTCTCATTGGCGGTCAGAATGGCGCCATCCAGACTGAACTCGATTACAGCCTGGGACTGGCTCAAGGCGTTCTCGCTGCGGATTCGCCCGGTGACGTTGGTCGCCACTTTTACCACTTTGAACACACGGCCCATCTCATCCTTGACGGGCGCGTACACGGCCTGGATCCACACCTCCCGTCCGCCCTTGGCGATCCGTTTAAAAACATCATTGTGGCTCTTGCCGGACTGAAGCGCCTCCCAGAATTCGGCGTAAGCGCCGGAATTCGCCACGGTTGGCTCCACGAACATGCGGTGATGCTTGCCGGTGATCTCCTCTTGCCGGTAACCCATCACTTTGAGGAAGTTCTCGTTGGCCGACAGGACCTGACCTTGGGGGGTGAACTCGATGTAGGCGTAACACTCGTTGATCGCGCCGAGCACCCCGCGCATGTTTTGCCGCTCGATTTCGGCGGCGGTGATGTCGTAACGAACCCCGATGTATTTTTTGGGCTTCCCGTTCGCCCCAAGCACGGGCGCGATCACCGCGTCCACGTAATACGGCGTCCCGTCTTTCGCCCGGTTCTTGACCACTCCCCGGAAGATCTTGCCCCGGCCGATGGTGGCCCACATGTCGCGAAAAACCTCCTTGGGCATGTCCGGATGCCGGGTCGTGTTGTGCGGCTTGCCGATGAGTTCGTCCCGGCCGTACTTGGAAACCTCGATGAACTTTTCGTTGACGTTGAGGATGTCACCCTTGAGGTC
>CAZMLP010000358.1:0-2210 GCA_964566745.1 uncultured Verrucomicrobiota bacterium
TGGACTTGGCGAGGCGAATGCCGAAAAAGACCAACAGGAACGCGAGCGCAAAGTCCGCGACGTTTGGCTGGAAGACGATGCCCACATTGCACAACACCAGAATCGCCGCAAAGCTTACCGAGGCGATCAAGGACGCCTTGCTATTGGCCTTCAAAAATCCCATCAAGCCGCCTGCCACAAGCAGAATAATGTAAATCCAAAGAACGGTGCTGGCGCTAATGAACATGAGCATCATGGGCGCGAGTCTTGGCTAAGAACCAAGGACATCCAATGACAAAATTTCCCCTTCCTCGCACTCGGCGACCACCTCGAATGGACGGCAACAAATCTCACAATCGGTAACGAACCGTTGTGACGCGACCGTGGTGTCGAGCACCAGGTCGAATGTCTGTCCGCAATATGGACATTGGATGCTGGCGCTGTCTTGCATTGCGACAATGTTGGACGCCGACGACGTCAGCGTTTTAACCATTGATAAACTTTTTTTGCGTTTTTGCTAAAAACTTTTTCCGTCGCGGCCCGGCCTCGTTCCGCAAAGTAGGCGGTCACGATCCCCTGCACCGTCGCCAGCGAGGCAAACCGGGCGCTGACAGGCCAGTTGCTTCCGTAAATGAGCCGGTCTGGTCCAAACCCCTCCCAGATTCCATCCAGCACCGGCCGGTAAAAATCCACTTTGGAGGGTGCGGCGCCGTCCGTTTTGCCAGTTCCCTCCACCAGACCCGAAACCTTGCAATACACGTTCCGGTGCTGGCCCAACGCGCGCATGCCGTCACGCCACGCGACAGGGGGCGCCTGGCCATCGATGCGCAGATTGGCAACGTGATCGATGACGATCCTCAACTTGGGAACCGCCTGCGCCAAGCGCGCCACATCGGGAAGCTGCTCCGGGCCCACCAAGACGTCGAGCGCGAGATCGCGGTCCGCCAATTCTTTGATGTCCGCCAGGAACACGGGATCGTCCAACCCGGAGTGGAGGCGGTCCCCGCCAATCCGCAGGCCGCGAAATATTGGATTCCGCGCAAAGCGATGGAGATGGTCCTGAAATCCCGGTTGGCCGACTGGAAGGTTGCCGACAAAGCCAACGATGAACGGATTGCTCGCCGCCAAATCGAGAATCCATTGATTATCCTCCAACCAGGAACTGGCTTCGACCACCACCGTTCCAACGACCGGTTGCGGCGTTGCCAGCGCGCGATAATCCGACGGAAACACCTTGCGGTAGAGGATGTTATCATTCTTGTCAGGCCAAGGAACACCCTGCGGGCGAGTAGGATCGTAAAAGTGCGTGTGGGTATCGATAATCAGGGGAGGCTTGGCCATGGCCGCGACTGCCTCACCCACCGTTGGAATTAACGCCGCTGCGGTGGCGGTGCGAAGAAAAGCTCGACGGGAAAGATGCCGGTTCATGGAATTCGCACCTGAGCCTTGTGGAATCTTGCCGTTATTGCCAGCTTGAAAACCAATCGCAAGCCCGCGAAATTGGTCCCGGAGAAGTCGATCATTGAAGGAATTTGTGAGCCGATCAGAAACTATGAAAGCCGCCTATATTCAAGAGCCTGGGCCACCCGAAAACATCATTTACGGGGATCTGCCTCAACCAACACCCACCGGCACGCAAGTCTTGGTAAAGGTGAAAGCGGTGTCAGTGAACCCCATCGACACTTATGTCCGGTCTGGAATGGTAAAAATGCCTCTGCCTCAACCATTTATCATCGGCTGTGATCTCGCGGGAGTGGTCGAGAAGAATGGGCCGGAGGCTGCCCGCTTCAAAGTGGGCGACCGGGTCTGGTGCAGCAATCAGGGCCTCTTGGGACGGCAAGGCACCTTCGCCGAGTACGCGGCGATCAGTGAAGAATGGTTGCATCCGACACCCGCCAATGTGACAGATGAGCAAGCCGCCGCCATCGCTTTGACCGGTATCACCGCGCATATCGGCTTGGTGGCACGCGCGCAATTGAAAGCAGGCGAAACACTTTATGTTCCGGGCGGCACCGGTGGCGTCGGTTCGGCGGTGGTGCAGATGGCGAAGGCAATTGGCGCGCGAGTCATCACTTCAGGCGGATCGCCTGAGAAAATTGCATTATGCAAGGCGCTCGGTGCGGATACGGCCTTCAATTATCGCACCGATGATCTTGCGACCGAAATTAGAAAATTTGCGCCTGACGGCGTCAATGTTTGGTGGGAAACGCAGCGGGACCCTGACTTTGAAC
>CAZMLP010000359.1:0-1800 GCA_964566745.1 uncultured Verrucomicrobiota bacterium
CCGCCAACGGCTGGCAAAGCGCGGCTGTGCTGAACGGATTGGCCAGCCTTGTCCCGAAAGCGGCGCCGGGCCAAAAAACAGTGAAGCCTCGGGTGGTACACCTGGCGGGCGAGCCAGCCGGACTGGTTGCGCTGCGCAAGTCCGCCGAGCCGGCCCAGACCAATCGTCTGGCGGCCATCGAAAGCCTGTTGATCTGGCCCGGAAAGCCCGGCGTGGAAGAAAAGCCCGTGACCCCGCTGACGAAAGAGCAGCAGGAACGGTTCGAGGCGGGCAAGGCGCTTTATCTTGCCACCTGCGGAGCTTGCCATCAACCCACCGGTTTGGGCCAGGACGGTCTGGCTCCGCCGCTGCTGGATTCCGCATGGGCGGTGGGTCCGGAGCAACGGATCATTCGGATCGTGCTGCAAGGCGTTCGCGGCAAGCTCAACGTGAAGGGCAAGATATATGAGCTGGATATGCCGCCGCTGGCGGTGCTCGAGGACGAGCAGATCGCGTCCATTCTCACGTACGTCCGCCGCGAGTGGGGTCACACCGCGTCGCCAGTTGAGAAAGAGACCGTTGCCAAAATCCGCGCCGAAACGGAGAAACGTCTGGAGGCTTGGACCGAGGCGGATTTGCTCAAGATACCTTGATTGACCTTGAGCGGGCTTGATCCGTCGTTGGTCAGCCTTTTTGATCCAGATCGTAAAATCCTCGCAACCCTTTGCCAACCAGCGACAAAAGGGTGAGCCTGTCGCGCGCCGGTTTCACCGGGCCGTTGGCTTGAATTTTCAAAGAGCGACATCCGGTTTCGGTCTCGTGATTCCGGCAGAACAAGATTTTGGCGAGTTCTGTCTAGCTTCCGCCCCACGAGTGCCTTCGCTAGCCTTGAATGGGGTTGATTGGCATTGGGAGGGCCACCCAAATGCCGACCACGTCTGGTCGATCACATGGCTTAATTCACCTTGAATGCCCTTCATTTCGATTGGTCGTAGTTTTTGATCTCGGCGTCCGGGTAACCCGGCGGCAGAGCGCGCCTTGATTTACTTTGATTTATTCATCGCACCGGCCCGGCCAGGCATTTGCAGAATGGATTCGAGTCTTGTTTTTCATCATTTCGCGGTATCATTTAACTTTTGCCTCCCGGCTTCTCTCCTTGGACGGTTTTGGTCCAGCCGGGATTCAAAATCCCCCCGCAATTCCATCGCTATTTTGGCCCGCATCGCCGTTCTGAGGCGGGCGTTTTCTTCCGGCGCCGCCCGTATTAACAGAATCTCTGTCCGGGAGCGCGATGAAGCTTGTCATCGGCGGCGGATTTGTTAGGGAGAGGAAGGTTGGTTGACTTCTTCGGACGGGGTTCGGAACGGACGTTTTCCCATTTTCACAGAATTGAGCGATATGATCTCGATAACAGATTGTCTGCCTGGGTTTCGGAATTTTCGGCCCGTGTTGCTTCTCTTGCTTCTGTTGGATTTGGCCGGGGGCCTTTCCGCCGCGTTGCAAGGGCAGGATTTGACCAGCGGGGATTTTCGCACGGGCGCGATTTCCGTCGGGGGCGAGACCGACACTTGGACCTTCTCCGCGACTCCGGGGAACGCGATCACCGTGCGGGTGGGCAGCACTAATTTCGCGCCGCACATCCGGGTGTTTGGGCCGGATAACGCCCTGATCAAGGATGTGACGTCCGCCAGCAGTTCGACCCATGACCTGGTTTTGGAGACGACTGCCACCGGAACGGGAAATTATTCCGTGCTGGTGAATGCCACGGCCGCCGGCGCCACCGGCGGTTACTCGCTGAGTTTTGCGCTGGCGCCAGGAACG
>CAZMLP010000360.1:0-4789 GCA_964566745.1 uncultured Verrucomicrobiota bacterium
CTTCGAGAACCCGTGCAAGAAGATGGTGCGCTCCCGCATGCCGGGCAGGGCGGCGATGCTGACGTGCTCGCCTTCAAAGGTGAGTTCGGAATAAATCTCGTCCGTGATCACCAGCAGATTGTGCTTCAACACCACGTCCGCGATGCGCAGCAATTCCGCGCGGGTCATCGTGCCGCCGGTCGGGTTCGTCGGGAAATTCAGGAGCAGCGCCTTGCTCTTCGGCGTGATGACTTTTTCAATCGCCTCGGCGGTGACAGCGAAGCCGTTGTCCGCGGAGCAGGCGATGGGGACCGCGACGCCGTGCGCGAGCGTGATGCTCGGGGAGTAGCTCACGTAGCATGGCTCGTGGAAAAGAATCTCGTCGCCGGGATTGATGACCGCGCGCAGGGCGATGTCCAGGGCCTCGCTCACGCCGACGGTGATGAGGATTTGGTTGGCGGGGTTGTAGCTGACATTGAAGCTTTTCTCGAGGCTGCCGCTGATGGCCTGCCGCAACTTCAACAGGCCGAGATTGGACGTGTAGCTGGTGCGGCCCTGTTCCAAAGCATATATGGCGGCCTCCCGGATGTGCCACGGGGTCACGAAGTCCGGTTCGCCCACGCCAAGGGAAATGACATCGGCCTGCCCGGCGACGAGTTCAAAGAACTCGCGAATGCCGGAACGGGGAATGTCCCGCACATGCGCGGCGACATATTGCTGGGATTGGAATGGCGGCGCCATAATTGTCAGGGGTTCAAGGCAAAGGGAAAACCGGATTGGGGAAAAGGAAAAAATGACGTGTCGGCCGCGCGAGGCGGCTGGCACAGCCAGGCCACGCGGCGCGGGTTCAGGCGGCGGCTTGGTCTTGCTTGCGGCGAAGCAGCGGCGGGCACTCGCCCAGAACCACTGGCCGGGTGATCTTTACCCCGAGGATGTCCTCGCTGGTGGGCGCCTCGAACATCACGTCCAGCATGAGCTTCTCCAGCAGGCTGCGCAACGCGCGCGCGCCAGTGCCTTTCTTCAGTGCCTGGGCGGCCAGCTCGTGCAAGGCGTCCTTCGAAAACTCCAGTTCCACGCCATCCATCGCCAGCAGTTTGGAATACTGTTTGGTAAGGGCGCTGCGGGTCTCGCTGAGGATGTTGACCAACTGCTCCTCGGTCAACTCGCGGAGCACGGAGAGCATCGGCAGGCGTCCGATGAATTCGGGGATGAAGCCGTAGGAAAGCAAATCCTCCGGCTCGACAAATTGCAGCAGCTCGCTCCGGTCATGCGTGGCCGCGGCGAACGCCTCCTCCGAGGCGCCAAAGCCCATCACGCGATTACCCAGGCGGCGTTGGATGACCTTCTCCAAGCCGACAAAAGCACCACCGCAAATGAAAAGCACATTGCTGGTGTCCACCCGGATGTATTCTTGCTGCGGGTGCTTGCGACCTCCTTGGGGCGGCACGTTGCAGACGGTGCCCTCAAGAATCTTTAACAACGCCTGTTGCACACCCTCGCCGGAAACATCGCGGGTGATCGAGACGTTGTCAGTCTTGCGGGCGATCTTGTCGATCTCGTCGATATAGACAATGCCCATCTGGGCCCGCTTGACGTCATAATCCGCGTTTTGCAGCAGGCGCAGAATTATGTTCTCCACGTCCTCGCCGACATAACCGGCCTCGGTGAGCGTCGTGGCGTCCGCGATGGCAAAGGGAACCTCGAGCGCCTTCGCCAGTGTGCGGGCAAGCAAAGTTTTGCCGGAGCCCGTCGGGCCGATCAGAAGAATGTTGCTCTTCTCGACCTCGATGTCGTCCATGTGATTCTCGACGGCGGGCTTGCCATCGGCCGGGGCCTCGTCGTTCGCGCCCGCGAGAATTCGCTTGTAGTGATTGTGGACGGCGACAGCCAGGGTTTTTTTGGCGTGATCCTGGCCGACGCAATGCAGGTCGAGGTGGCGTTTCAAGTCAGCCGGTTTGAGCAAGTTGAGCTTGGGCTGGCCGCGCTTCGTTTCGGTCCGCAGTTCCTTGTCGAGGACGCTTTTGCAAACAATGACGCAGCTATCGCAGATGTAAACCCCGGGGCCGGCGATCAATTTTTTGACCTCGGCGTGGGATTTTCCGCAAAAGCTGCACAACGTCAGTTGAGTGGGCCGCGCCATGAGAGACTTATATCACGAAAGCATGCTCCGAACAACTTGAAACCATCACGCGGGCTTGTTGGCGGCCGCGTCCGCGTTGTTCAGCGCGGGGATTTCCTTCCGCGACTGCACCACTTGGTCCACAAGGCCGTATGCCTTCGCCTCGTCTGCGGACATGAAGCGGTCGCGGTCCGTGTCGCGGGAAATATTCTCAAACGACTGGTTGCAGTGCTTGGCGAGAATCTCGTTCAGGCGATCGCGCAAGCGAAGGATTTCCTTTGCTTGAATGCTTATGTCCGACGCCTGGCCCTGGGCGCCGCCCCACGGCTGGTGGATCATGATGCGGGCGTTTGGCAGGGCAAAGCGCTTGTTTTTCGCGCCCGCCGCGAGGAGCACCGCGCCCATGCTGGCGGCCTGGCCGATGCAATAGGTGTTCACGTCGCAGGTGAGGAACTGCATGGTGTCGTAGATGGCGAGGCCGGCGGTCACGCTGCCGCCGGGAGAATTGATGTAGAGATGGATGTCCTTCTTCGGGTCCGACATCTGGAGGAACAGCAATTGGGCGATGATGACGTTCGCCACGGCGTCATCCACCGGCGTGCCGAGAAAGATGATGCGATCCACCAGCAACCGGGAGTAAATGTCGTAACCGCGCTCGCCGCGACCGGTTTGCTCGACCACGTAAGGAATGAGAAAGTTGTTCATAATGTTCGCCAAAATTGCGGGCGCAACCTAAGAGCGTGTCTGGAAAATTGCAAGGGTTGAACGGGCTTTGCGCAAGACCCCTGCGGCGGGGCTTCGGGCAAGCGCGCTCGTTGTCACCCAATCTTCGCTACCAGATTCCCCGCCCATCGTCACAATGGCCGCCAAGCGGCGGCGCGCCATTTCATTAATGACCATCGACGAAACAACCAGTCGAGCGGAGCGGGGGGCGGGGGGCTTCACATTGATCGAGCTGCTGGTCGTGATTGCCATCATCGCCATCCTGGCGGGCATGCTGCTGCCCGCGCTGGCGAAGGCCAAAGCCAGGGCGCAGACCACCAATTGCGTCAACAACCAGCACCAGATCGGCCTCGCCATGCAGATGTACGCCGACGACAACAACGGGAGGTATCCGGTATGCCAAGGCTGGAACGCGCATGGTGGCGTCAAAGGCAAGAATCCAGACCAAGGCGGGGCTGCTCCGGCGACGAACCGTCCCTTGAACGTTTATGTGACCGTGACCAACAGTTGGCGGTGCCCCGCGGACAAAGGGGATTCGCTCTACCCACCCCTGCCCAAAACCGCGTTCGAGGCGTTTGGCAACAGCTATCGCACCCAATTTGCGATCAACACGTTTCGAACCCGCCACGTCACCGGCGATTCCATGGCATCACCCTCCTCGGAGGAGGCCAAGCCCGTCACTCAATCCATGGTGGCCCAAAGTCCCGCCAATAAGATTATTCAAGGCGATTCCCCTTGGCACGGAAACCGCGAGCCAAGTGATCCCCGAGTGCCTGGCACGTCGCGCGCGGCGTGCGCGGCCATGTGATGCTCTTTGGGGACAGTCACGCGCAATTCTACAAGTTTCCCAAGGAAATGGACGATCCCAGGCTCGACACCCTTTATACCGCGGACAATGACACCATGAATCCGCTTGGGCCGCATCAGGAATTTTTTTGGTGGTAGGAACCCGGGCGCAGCCGGGAAGGTCCGGGTTTTCGGGGCGCGAGTCTCCACGGCGCCGCCCTTTTTCCTCGCCCAAGCGGGGGATGGTGGTAAGAACGGCTTTCGGTAAACTTCAATTTATGGGCATTAACGTAAACGGCTCGCGGCGAGGCGGAGGGTTTGCCTTCACCTTGATTGAGCTGCTCGTGGTCATCGCCATCATTGCGATTCTCGCCGGGATGCTGTTGCCAGCCTTGAGCAAGGCCAAAAGCAAGGCGAGTCAAACCGCTTGCGTGAATAACTTGAAGCAAATGGGCCTTGCCTTTGCGATGTACATGTCCGACACAACCAAGTTGCTTTCCTACCAGCCGCCGGGGGATAAGAACCTGTGGCTCTCCGTGCTGATGCAACACCAGGCGAATGTCCACAAGGTGCGCTACTGTCCCTCCACGCGCGAGCCGCTCAAACGAATCTCCCGCAACCCGGCCAACCCCGACTATGGAACCACGGACGAGACCTGGATTTGGCGCACTAATTCCACCACCGGCTATCAGGGCAGCTACTCCTACAATGGCTGGTTGTACACCGGGCAGCAGGGCGCCCAGTATTTTTTGACCGAGGCTGGCGTGCAAAACCCATCTTTGACCCCCGTGTTTGGCGACGCCATGTGGGTGGACGCCTGGCCGGAGGCGAATGACCTTCCGGCGCGTAATCTATACGAGGGCGACGGCGTTGCGGGCGGCATCGGGCGCTAGTGCATCGCCCGGCACGGGATCAGCGGCCCGAAGCTCGCGCCTAAAAAAGTCCCCCCGGGCACGCCTTTGCCCGGCGCGGTCGATTTGGTCTGCATGGATGGCCACGTGGACGTGGTCAAGCTCGACAGGCTATGGAGCTATTATTGGCACAAGGATTACGTGCCGCCGAACCCCCATCCCAAATGAATTGCCCGCGCGTTGATTGCCAGACCCGTTCCGGAAAACTTCAATTTATGGGCTATCACCTCAACGGATCGCGGCGAGGCGGAGGGTTTGCCTTCACCTTGAT
>CAZMLP010000361.1:0-1963 GCA_964566745.1 uncultured Verrucomicrobiota bacterium
TCGGGCATCATCGCATCGAGAAGGATCAAGCGATACCGCTGGTAGGGTTGCCGCAATTCGTCGAGCGCGGACGCGGCGCCATCGACGGCGACCGGATGCATGCCCCACGACGTCAGGACGTCCTTGTAGATCCAGCGATTGGTCGCGTTGTCATCCACGATCAGCAGCCGGGCGTCGATCACGGAGGCGGCGGGCGCGGGCGCGGGCGCGGCCGTGGTCTGTTTCGCGAGTTGCGCGGTGAACCAGAACATGGAGCCTTTGCCGGGGTTGCTTACCAGCCCGATCTCCCCCCCCATCATGGTCACCAACTGGCGGCAAATGGCGAGGCCCAGGCCGGTTCCCCCGTACCGGCGCGTGGTGGAGCCATCCGCCTGCTCAAACGGCTGAAAAAGTCGCGCCTGTGCCGCCGGCGCGATGCCGATGCCGGTGTCATGCACCTCGAAGCGGAGGGTCACGTCATTGGCGGTCTCGTGCTCGACTCGCACCCGCACCGTCACCTCGCCTTTTTCCGTGAACTTGATGGCATTGCCGACCAGATTCACCAGCACCTGGCGAAGCCGCCCGTTGTCGCCTTGCAAACGGGTGGGAACCCCGGCGGGGATGAGACCATTGAACTCCAGTCCCTTGTTTTGAGCGCGCTCGGCGAGCAATTCGAGGGTGGTCTCAACGGTCTCGACCAGGTCGAAATCGATGGTCTCGAACGTGAGTTTGCCCGCCTCGATTTTCGAGAAATCAAGGATGTCGTTGATGATGGTCAACAGGGAATCGGCGCTGCCGCGAATCGTTTTGGCAAAGTCCAGTTGCTGCGTGGAAAGGCTGGTGCGCAGCAGGAGATTCGTCATGCCGATCACGCCGTTCATGGGGGTGCGAATCTCGTGGCTCATGTTCGCCAGGAACTCCGCCTTGTGGCGCGCGGCGTGAAGGGCGGCGTCCCTGGCCCCGGCCAGCTCGGCCTCGATCTGTTTGCGCTGGCTAATGTCGCGCTGAATGGCCAGATAGTGGGTGGTGCGGCCGCTTTAGTCGCGAATGTGCTCGAGCCGAAACTCGTTGATGAACGCGGTGCCGTCCGCCCGGCGGTTCGTCACCTCGCCATGAAAGCCCTGCCCCTGCGTGAGGGCTTGCTTCAAGCGGATGATGATTCCCTGCTCCTCCAAGGGCACATTGAAGAGTTGCGGCGTCTGGCCGATGACTTCCTTTTCGGAAAAGCCAGTCATGCGCGCGAACGCCGGATTGACAAACACCGTTTTGGGTCCCGGCCCGTCCAGCTCGGGGGAGAAGATGATGAACGCGTCGTCCGCGCATTCCACAGCCGAGGCGAGGAGGCGCATTCTTTCGTCCGCCTGGCTGCGCTCCGTGATGTCCCGCGAAATGGTCACCACCATGTCCAATTGGCCGGGGTGGGCGCGGATGAAATTTCCTTGCGACTCGATGTGGCGGACCGTCCCGTTGGGCAAAAGGAAGCGGTACTCGCAACGCGTCCCGACCCCGGTTTGCAGGGTGTCGTGGAACACTTTCGCCACTTTTTCCCGGTCATCCGGGTGAATGGAGTCCAGCGCGGGCGTTCCCACGAGCGAACTGGGCGAGCCAAGGGTGCGCTCGTAGCTGGCGCTGTTGAAGACCCGCGTGCCGTTGGCGTCCGTCAGGGAGATCAGGTCGGAGATGTTGTTGGCGATCAGCTGGAACATCTCCTCGCTCTTGCGCAGGGCGCGCTCGGCCTTGAACCGTTGCGCCGAGGCGCCCGCGAGAAGGAGGTTGGTGATCGAGATGAAGCCAATGTAGCTGCCAAGCAGCATGAGGCTGTCCCGGTCGTTGTTGGGGACGACAAACGGCCCCCGCTTCTCGAGCAACGCGTAAATCGAGAGGGCGGCCACCACCACGTTCCCCGTGGCGGCCCCGCGCGGGCCGAAGCGCATGGAGGCCCAAATCATGAAAGGGAACGGGAGGAACGCGAGCGGGAAATTGT
>CAZMLP010000362.1:0-2714 GCA_964566745.1 uncultured Verrucomicrobiota bacterium
CCACGATGCGGGTGAGGGCGAGATCGTGGGTGGTCATTAAACCAAGGGCGCCGCGTCGGACCAGCGACTGGGCCACGCACGACGCGCCGATCAGGCGGTCGTGGGAGTTGGTGCCCGAAAGAACCTCATCGAGCAGAAACACCAGCGGGGTCCCATCGCCCGCGAGCTTGACGATGGTACCCAGCCGTTGGACCTCTGCATAAAACCGCGAGACACCCTCCTGCAGGGAGTCGGTCGTGCGAATCGAGGCGCCGATCCGCACCGGGGTCAGGCGGAATTTTCGCGCCCGCACGGTCGCGCCGGCAGAGGCGAGAACGAGATTCACGCCAATGGATCGTAGCCAGGTGCTTTTGCCGGACATGTTCGAGCCGCTGATCATGATGAGGCGATTTTGGGGTCCCAGCACCAGGTCGTTGCGGACGCAGCGAGAGTCGGGGAGCAGTGGATGTCCCAAACCTTCCGCCTCAATCCGCGCGGGCTCCGCGGCAGGCAGTAATTCCGGGAACAAATCCGCGGGATGCTCGCAAGCGTAACCCGCGAGAGAGGAAAGGGCCTCGAACTCGGCCAGGCGCCGCAGCCACATCCCGACCTTCGGTCCAAATCGGGCCCGCCAGGCTTCCAAGGCAAAGGCGAACTGGGTTTCCCACAGGAAGAATCTGCAGATGGCCGCGAATACCAGATTGTTTCCCGATTCCATCCAGGCGTGGAGCTTTCCCAGGCGCTCGATGGCCTGCGAGGCGGAAAGACCGTCGCCACGGCCCTCCGCCTCCATACGGCGCAACCGCTCGCTTTTAAATGGCTCGCTCTCCAAGCAGCGGAGAACGTCCGCCAACCGCTCCAGCTCACGCGGCGCCATGCCCATGTCGTGAACCACTTTTTGAACCGCGCGGTGACTGAGGCGGGCCAGCGCAAATTGACCGGCCGAGGCAGCCAGGAACAAGACCCATTGCCCCGTCAAAAAAAACACCAGACTCGCAATCGGCAGCCAAAACACCCCGTTGCGGACAATTTTCGATTGCAGCAGGCGGGGTTGCGCGGCCCAATGAACGAGCGCCTTGGTGCGAATCCAGCCTTGCGCCTCCGCCGCGATCAAGCCCAGCCGTTCGCGCAAATCCAGCCTCGGGCTCAATTCATTCACCGCCCCTTGCCGGGCGCGGATTTCTTCGGGCGCGGCGGGCACGAGGAACCAAGCCGCCAGGGTGGCCGCGCCGCCTTCTGTTTGGGCTGTGTTGAGCAAGGCAAAGAGCGAGCCCGCGCCAAATAGATCCAGATCCGCGGCAAATGGATGATGCGGCTCCAAAAACTCCGTGCCGTAAGACTTGCCCGCAAGCGCGGCAGCCTCTTTCCCCGCCCACGTTCCGTCCAGCCGATCGAGTCCCGCTTGATAAAAACCCATCGCCCGGCGCGCCCGGCGCCACGCCGTTTCAACGCGATTATGCAGCAAGCCCGTCAGAAACATCCCCAGGGCCAGGATGACGAACGAAAGGCCAACTCCAACCCCGGTCCGGCACAAAGCAGCCGCCAGCGCCACGATTCCCGCGGCCAACAGCAAACGCCAATTGCCCATCCGACGATGTGCCTGCTCTTCTTCCGCCGCCCGCCGGGACCATTGGGCCAGTCGTGATTGGTATTCCGCCTTTACGGTCTGATCAGGCGCCACAGCCATAATTCAAGGCGCCGGTTGGCAAAGCCACGCCCGATTGCCTCTCACGGCGAGACGCGAATCGCGCTTAACAATCGGCGGGAAAATCACGTCGAAAGGCAACGCGAAAAACGCGAGGTTGGAAAGGGAAAACGGGAGGGAGACAGGAGGGCGGCAGATTTCTAAAATCGAATCACTAGGAAACAACTCAAAACGTCGAATTGTGGCAGTTTATTCAGCATTCTCGCCAGATGGAGAACGAAATGCTTCCCCCGCCCGTTTTACGACGCCACGCCTGGCGGAGGCCGTTGGACAAAATCGCGTCTGCGATCGCGACAAAACGCCAAAGGTCCTCAGGAAAGAAAAGACGGCACGCGGGAGCCAGACTCGCAAGACGGCAGGAAGACGCGTCCGCCGCCTGTGTTGCTTTCCTGTCTCAGGGGGACGAAGAAGACCCCGACTCCCGGCGGTTGGACTCACTTTTGAGTCTCGTCATTCTTGATTCGGTTTTTTGTTGTTTCCTCCGGTCTCCGTCACTTCCAATTCCGGTAATCGATGGCGGGAAAAAGATTGTCGAGCCATTCGATATTCGCCAGCCACGGCTCGTCCACGCTGGTGGTCGTGAGTTGCTCGTGCAGCGCGATGAACCGGAGCAGGTGATCTTGCACCCGTTTGCGCGCGTACTCCGGGCTGGTGCCGGTCCGCAAGATGAATGGCCAGTCGCTCGATTGCGCGAGAAGCAATTCGCGCGCGGCTTGGTTCAACGCCCGAAGTGTCAACCCCTCCGCCGCCGGATAACGGCGCGCCATCTCGGTCATGCGCTCCTGCGCGATTTGCAAATGGGGCAAAATCCAGGCGTTCTTCTCGTTTAGCCAGACGCGCCAGTAACCCTCCTCGCCCCAACTGGAGGCCGCGGGCGTGGCCACCTGCTGGGTTGGGTGCCCGCGCAGGTACTCGCCCGGGGTGGTGAAGCCGAACCCCTCCGGCGCCGTGACCGCCGCGCGCACGAACTCATCCAAAAACTCGACTCCCTCGTACCACCAGTGCCCAAACAATTCCGCGTCATAGGGCG
>CAZMLP010000363.1:0-9157 GCA_964566745.1 uncultured Verrucomicrobiota bacterium
ACCGGGTGGTGTCCGCGGAGGTCGCGCCTGGCTCCAGCGGCAAGAGGATTTGAAAGGTTGTGCCCAAGCCCGGCTCACTGGTCACCGAGATGTCCCCGCCGTGACTCTTGATGATGCCATGGACCACCGCCAGGCCGAGACCCGTGCCCTCGCCCACCGGCTTGGTGGTGAAGAACGGTTCAAAAATCCGCTCGACGACACTGGGCTCCATGCCGTGGCCGTTGTCCCTCACCGTAAGCTTGAGATAGCTTCCCGGGGTCAATTCGTTCGCGAGTCCTTTGACGGGGAAGTCCAACGACAGGTTGTCGAGTTCAAGCTCGATCAAGCCATCCTGGTCGCGCATCGCGTGGCTCGCGTTGGTGCAAAGGTTCATTAGCACCTGGTGCAATTGAACCGGGTCGGCCACCACCGTGTCCGGCTGCGCGCGGAGACGTTGCTTGATCTGGATGGTGGACGGGATCGAGGCGCGCAGGAGTTTCAACGCGTCCTGGCACACCAGGCCTAGCGAGACGGACCGGCGCTCCGGCGCGTCATGGCGGCTAAAGGCGAGAATCTGGCGCACCAACTCGCGGGCACGCAGGCTCGCCCGGCGCACTTGCTCCTGGTTGCCCCAGCTCTCCCCGCGACTGATGGCTTCCTCGATGCTCAACTCATTGAAGCCAATGATCGCCGTGAGGATGTTGTTGAAATCGTGCGCAATACCGCCGGCCAGGGTGCCAATGGCCTCCATTTTTTGAGACTGGCGCAATTGGATCTCAAGACGCTCCCGCGCGGCATCCGCCTGCTTGCGCGGTGTGATGTCCTGGATGGTCCCCTCGTAATAAAGCACCTGCCCCTGGCCGTCCTTCACCACGCGGGCATTTTCAGAAATCCAGATGACATTGCCATCGCGCTGCCGGATTTGGTACTCGAACCCCTGCACTGCCCCGCGGGAATTGACCACCCGTTGAAACTCCGCCCGTTGCGCCGGGAAAGCGTAAACATCCTTGCCAATGTCATCCACCCGGTCC
Source organism: uncultured Verrucomicrobiota bacterium (assembly GCA_964566745.1). Taxonomy (GTDB): domain Bacteria; phylum Verrucomicrobiota; class Verrucomicrobiia; order Limisphaerales; family CAZMLP01; genus CAZMLP01. The sequence continues at coordinate 1,011 of CAZMLP010000363.1, forward strand.
ATGAGCTCTTCCGGGGACCGGTAGCCGTAAATACGGGCCAAGGCTGGATTGACGCTGATGTAATGCCCCTGCGGGGTGCTTTGGTAAATGCCCTCCACGGCATTCTCGAAGATGCCGCGAAACTTCCTTTCCGCGCGGCTTAGCTCGCGCTCCACCCGCCGCCGCTGGAGAATTTCCTCGTAAAGGGACTCGTTGACCCGGCTCAACTCGGCGGTGCGCTCGGTTACTCGCCGGTCCAATTCCTGTCGTGCCGCGCGCAGGTCGCGCTCCATTTCCGCGCGCGTGGTCACATCCACATGGGCGCCCACGTAGTTGACCAGCTTTCCCTCGCGGTCAAACACCGGCGAAAGGGTCAGTTCGTTCCAAAATCGCGTGCCGTTCCGGCGGTAATTGAGCAGCAACACCTCGCACCCTCGTTGCTCGCGCAAGGCCGCCCGCAACTCCACCAAGGCCGCCTCGTTTTCCTCGTTGCTTTTTACATCCGGCTCGCCGGGAGGATGTTGCAAAAAGCGGCAATTGCGGCCAACCACCTCGGCGGAGGAATAACCCGTGATACGCTCAAAGGCAGGGTTGCAATAGATGATTGGGTTGTCCGATTGGGTTGGATCTGTGATTACAATTCCACATCCGGGGACACGATCAAGAGGTTGCGACACCTCTTCCCGCTGTTCCCGGTCGGCGATGATTTCTTCCATCAGATCCACGGTCATGATTCCCGCTGCACGCGGCATTCCCAATATCCACTATCGGCTGAAATGTGATTTTCGCAAGTCCGACAGTCCTTGAGCGCCCTTTTTGCAGCAGCAAAATGCGTTCCCCGAGGTCTTTTCTCATTCTCATCGGAGGCACAGCACTCACCGTTTCAAAGCGCCGAAAACGGATTTTAACAATTCGGTGCTCCGGGCCACAGGATTTTCCCGAATGCGCTTCTCCTCGCTGGCCACCATTTTAAACAGGCCATCCATCGCCTTGTCGGTCACATAAGCGTCGAGATCCAAACCGAGGTTTTGCGTGTTCAGAAATGGTCCGGCAAGCTTCGCTTTGTCCATTAGTTGTTTATACGCGGCGGTCGCGCCACAAGCCGTGGTGGCTTTGGAGACAATCGGCTCGAATTTCTGCGCCAGCTCCGCGCCGGTGGTGCGGCGGAAATATTGCGTGGCGGCGTCCGGCGGGCCGCTCAAGATATTTTTCGCGTCCTCCACTGTCATCTGCTTCAAGCTGCCGGCAAAAACCTCCGCCGCGGCGGGAACTGCCTGCTCGGCGGCGCGGTTCATGGTGGTGACAAACTCGTCCGCCAGTTGGTCCTGCCGTAACGAGCGCAGTGTTTTCTCAACGGTTTTCAGTTTTTCCGGCATCGGGATTTTGACGTCCAAGTTCGTGAGAAATCCGCCGGTCTTGCCGAGGGAATTGATCGCCGTCTGCAATCCCTTGCCCAGCGCCTCCTTTAGACCCCGCGTCACTTGATCGGTCGAGAGGTCCGCCAAGGAGAGCGCGCTGGAACTTTGCGGTGTGGCCGCGGATGACGTTGCAGCCGGTTCAGCCTTGGTGGCCGGAGTGGCACTCGCCAACAGCGATTTGGCGATTGATTCCGCCGTCGATTTCACCGTGGCGGTGCTGGTTGCCGGAGGGGCGGCAGCAGCAGGAGGCAGAGTCACCGGCGCGGGGGGCGGTGTTTCCTTGGGCGGCTCCTGCACAGCCACAGGAACGGGAGCTGTGGTCGCAGGAACGGGTGCTGCTGCCACCGGAGCGGCCGGAACGACGGGGGCGACCGCCGGAGTTTGTTGTGCCACCGGAGCCGGTTTGGATTCCGGCTTTTCCACAACGGGAACCGGTGCGGCTGCTGTTGGCTTGGAGGGAGCAGTTGCGGCTGGCTCCTCCTTTTTTGAACAACCAGCGAGCAAACAAGCCGTCGTGAGCGTGAGGATGGCCTTCTTATTCATATCGCCTAATTTACATGGTTGGGAGTTTAAGACAAGCGAATCACCCCGCGCGCGGACAGGAGGGCCGGCTATTTGCCGAGCCAATTGGGCAAAAAGGTGGTGAGCGGCGGGAAGTAGGTGATCAGCAAAACGCCAATGAACAAAATGGCCAGCATCGGCAGCACGGCGATGGTCACTTGACCCACCGGTTTGCCGAAGCGATAGGACGAGAGGAGCAAATTCAGGCCAATCGGTGGCGCAAGAAAGCCGAGTTCCATGTTCGCGAGGAAAATGATCCCCAAATGAACCGGGTCAATGCCCATGCGCAATCCGAGCGGCACCAGCAACGGCACCACCACCACAATCGCCGCGTAGATCTCGATTAGCCCGCCCACGAGAATCAGCACCAAATTCAAGCCGAGGAGGAAGAGCCATTTCGAGTGGACATGGGTGAAGGCCCATTCCGCCAGTTTGTCCGGCACTTGGGCGTCCACCAGATAATAGGTGAAACCAAGCGCGACCCCGAGGATCAACAACACTCCGCCGACCAGCATGCCGCATTCGGTCATCACGCGAGGAATATCCCGTGTGATCTTCAAATCGCGATAGATCGCCACTTGCACAAAAAGCGCGTAACACGCCGTGAGCGCGGCGGTTTCCACAGGCGTCGCGAAACCGCCAAACAGCCCGACAAACGCCACCACCGGCAGCATTAGTTCCCACTTGGCGGCCCAAAACGCGCGGCCCAACTCGCCAAGGTCAAATTTTTGCCGGGCGGCCGCCTCCTCGCGAGGGGCTTGCCAGATGCCCAGCGCGGCGGTGAGCGCCACCAGCACCACCCCCGGCAGCACGCCACCGAGGAACATTTGTTTGATGGTGACCGTTTGCTTGGCGATGATCGCGTAAAGGATCAATGGCAGGCAGGGCGGAAAGAGCAAGCCGAGGGATCCCGCGCTCGTGACGAGACCCAATGCGTTCCGCTCGGAGTAACGGGCGGAAACCAGCACCGGCATCAGCAATCCGCCGAGCGCGAGAATGGTCACTCCACTCGCGCCGGTGAAGGTGGTGAAGAAGGCGCACACGAGGCAGGTGACAATCGCCGGACCACCGCGAAACTGGCCCACCATGGCCTGGAACAAGCGCAAGAGCCGTTGCGAGGCGCCCCCTTCCGCGAGGAAATAGCCGGCCAGGGTGAACAGCGGAATGGTCGGTAGCGAGGCGTCCGTGACCAGCTTGTAGTGGCTGATGGAAACGGACGCGATGGGCTGGTCATCGCCCCAAAACAAAATCAAAGCCATGCCGCCAAGCAGCACAAACACGGGCGCGCCCAGCACCGCCGCCACAATCAACAAAAACAAGCCGGGCCAAACCATCTTCTCCGGGCTGACCGGGGGGTGCATCGCCAGCGCAAACAAAGCGGCGGCGATGAGAAAGGAGATCACCTTGCTCTTCCACCCGCCCCCCGCCAAGCCAAGCACGCGGCCCGCAATCACCGCGAAGCCAGCCGGCAAAATTGCTTGGATCACCCAGACGGGCACGCCGGGGATGAGCATCCCGCCCGCCGCGCGCTCCGTTTGAAAGAACATCCAGCTTGCCGCGCACAGGAACACCGTGATGACCACGCCAACCGACGCGCTGAAGATTGCCGCCGCGGCGCGCCAGCGCCCTTGCAGCAGACCGGGCAAGGCCGCCATCGCCAGCAACCGGTGCTCGCGCGCCGCGATGGCGCCGCCCACCATGCCCACAATAAGAGTGAGATGCTGAACGAGTCCGTTCGCGTTGGGGACGCCGGTGTGAAGAAACTTTCGCAACGCCGCCTCCAAAGGCGGAATCGCCATCATGATGGCAAGCGCCGCCACAAGAAGGCTGTTCTCCGCGCGGCGAATCAGCGAGGGCGGAGACTGGACTTGATCGGCCGCAGGCAGGCTCATTTCTTTCCCGCCCGGTAGTCCCTCATCAATTTCTGCACCTCGTCAAAGGTCTCGGCCGGCACGGCGCTTCCGCGAATTTGCGGATAAACTTCCTCCGCGAATTTCTCCCACACAGCCGTTTGCCCGGGTGTGAGGCTGTGGACTTGCAGGCCGCGCTTCTTCATCGCCTCGACCGATTCCTCGCCCTCCTGGCGTCCGCGAGTCTTGATTTGCACGCCGGTCTCCGCCGCCACTTTCAGCATCGCGGCGTGTTGCGCCTCGCTCAAGCTGTCCCACGCCTTCCTCGTGATCACCGTGGCGCCGACGAGCGGCACCCAATTGACCTCGAGCATGTGCGGCGCGGGGCCAAAGAACTGGCCGGCCAGCGCGTAAAATGGCACCGACGGCACGCTGTCGATCAGGCCGGTTTGCAAGCCGGTAAGCACGTCCGTTTGCTCCAGCGGCACGGCATTGATGCCGATCGCCTTCATCACCTGCTGCGAGCGCGGGTCCCCAGACCAGACGAACATCTTCGTCTTCTTCATCTCGTCCGGGGTGATGGCCGCCTGTTTCGAGAAAAAGCGCACCCACCCGGCGTCCCCCCAGAACAACACCACAAATCCCTTTTCGGCGAAATGCTTTTCCAATTCCGGCCGCATCTTGTCGCGGGCGTATTCGAACTCGTCCAGCGTGCGGAACATCATCGGCATCAATTGCAACGCGCGCACCGACTCGTCGATCTGCGAGAGGCCGGCCACGCTTAGCATCGCCGCTTGAAGCTGGCCGATCCGCATGCGGCGCACCATGTCCGCCTCGCCGCCCATCGTTCCGTCCGTGTAAATCGTCAAGTTCACGGCGCCATCGGTCGCCTGCCTCCAGCGGTCGCCCATTTGGAGAAGGCTCTTGTGGAACGAGGTGTCCTTGGGCGCGAGGGTTGCCAGGCGAATGCGCGTGCTATCCGCCGCGTGGACGCCCGCGGCGGCGGCGAAGAGTGCCAGCATCGCCAGGGTATTGCGGACGCCCAACCACTTCAAACTTCGAATCATAAGCGCCTACTTTGCTTTGTCCGGGGCAGGTTCAGCCACTAAAAAAAGATCATCCACGCGGCTCAACAACCAGCGTGCCCGGCGCTGCATGACCAGGTTTAACAAGCGGTTTTCGGGCCGCGCATTGACGTCAATGGCCAGCGCCTTGCCTAGCAGGTCTTTGAATTCCGCGAGATTTTGGTTCTGCACACTCACCGCCTCGGCCCACGTCACGTAGGGCCCGGCCTGGCAGCCGCCCGCCAGCGCCAGCGCGCGGTCGTAATGCTTGCGGGAGCGCGCCGCGGCGTCGGCCCCGCCACCGGGCCGGCTCAATTCATACCCGATCAGGAACCCGTGGATCGACCCGTCGCCAAACGACTCGTCCAGCGCCAGGGCGCGGTCGATCATCGCCTCGACAATGGGCAATTCGGCGACGGTCTCAGGATGGTCCTTGGAAAGCTTGATGGCCGAGGCCCACGCGGCCGCAGTCCAATAAAGCAGGGGCACATCACGTTTCTTGCATGCCTTCACTGCCGCCACCGGATCCTTGCGAAGCGCGGCAGCGAACCCGGGCCGCTTCACCGCCAGGCCGCGCACTCCATAATCCCGCGCGCGGACGTACATTTTCTTCGCTCGCTCGTGCAAGGCGTTGGCAGCGGTCAGGTCCTTTGCCTCGGTCTCGTCGGCATCCTCCTGGATGAAGGCGTAGGCGTATTGGGTGAAGCCGCTGGCCGCGGCGGTCAGCAAACCCCGGTGCTCGGGTGAACTGGCCAGGAGACTCTCGATCAGCTTGAGGCTGAACGGCGCGGCGTCCTTGATCAGGTCCGGATCATTATCGCTGGCGAACGTGCCGCCGTTGCCGGCCAGGGCGTCGCCAACCTTGTTGACCGCCATCCTCTTGATCGAGCAGCCATCGGTTAGCGCCAGCGTGGCTATCGTCAATGCCAGGCTGGAAAAACGGGAAACCTGTAATCGCCGGAAAGTTCCGTGCATGACGGCAGTGTTCAAAGTCCGGCTGAAAATTGCAAGGAGGTGGGCGGCCCTTTCCTCGGAGGGGTCCTGGCAACCCGGTTGCGGGAAGTCGTTTCAACTAGCGCTGGCCAAGCACGACACTTTTCACTAAACAAAAGCCATGCACACACAGAAGCTTTCCCGGCGCAGCGTGTTGGCCAAAACTGGCGCTCTCCTCGGCGCGGCGGTCGCCACCCAGGCTCTCGCCCCGGCCAAGGCGGTGGCCGGCCCATTCTCGCGCAAACCATTCCTGTTTTGCCTGAACACCTCGACCATTCGCGGGCAAAAGCTCGGCATTGTGAAGGAGATCGAGATCACCGCGAAGGCCGGTTATGACGCCATCGAGCCGTGGGTGGACTCCATTGAGGAGTATGTGAAGGGCGGCGGCTCGCTCGGCGACCTGCGCAAGCGGATCGATGATCACGGGCTGATCGTCGCGGACGCCATCGGCTTTCCCGAGTGGATTGTGGACGACGAGAGCCGCCGGAACCGGGGATTTGAGCGCGCCAAGCGCGAGATGGAGATGGTGGCCAGGATTGGCGGGAAGCGTTTCGCCTGCCCGCCGGCCGGAGCGACGGACGCCGCTGGTTTCAGCCTCGCCCGGGCCGCGGAGCGTTATCGCGCGCTGCTGGAGATCGGCGACCGGATCGGCATTCTTCCGCAGCTGGAGCTATGGGGCTTTTCCAAGAACATGAACCGTCTCGGCGAGTGCGCTTGTGTGGCGGTGGACACTGGCCATCCGAAGGCGTGCATTCTGGCGGATGTGTATCATTTGTACAAGGGTGGATCGAACTATCACGGCCTGCGCCTGCTCGCGGCCGAGACCGTCCAGATGATCCACATGAACGATTTCCCGGCCAATCCGCCTCGTGAAAAGATCGACGACAGTTTCCGGGTCTATCCGGGTGACGGAACCGGGGAAATCACCGGCATCCTGCGTGATCTGCGCGCCAATGGCGGCCAAAAGACCCTCTCGCTTGAAGTCTTCAACCGCGACTATTGGAAGCAGGACCCCTTCCTCGTCGCCAAGACCGGGCTTGCCAAAATGAAGGCCGCCGCCAACGCGGCCCTCCGGGGTTAAGCGAAGCCCAAAGTCACCGCGGAGCCGCGGAGTTCAAGCGAGAAGGCCCCTCCTCCTGGCAAGGAAGCCTCGCCGAGGCGTCCCGGCCCAACCCGTTTGTGGGGATGGGCCCGGGCCTCAACTCGCGTCCGACAGCGTTCCTGCGGGCTCCGGCTCTCGTGCGTCGGGATAAAACTCCGCGATCACCTCGATCCGACCCACGAGATTGGCATTGAAAGCAGGCAACTCAACCGCCGGAACCCAAAGCTCCTGGTGCACCAGGCTGCCCACGGTCCGCACCGGGAATTTGGCAGCGTGTTCGCGGCGCAACCGGAACCGCGTCACAAAGCCCGCCCCGGACGCCGGCACGTTCCAATCCCGCGCGATGCGCGCGGCGTAGAATTGGTTGAGCACCGGATAGAAAATCGGCTGGTCCGGGAGGCGTGGCGGAAACGCCCGCCACTCGCTCTCCCGGATCAGACGCAACTCCTCCGGACCGACCGGCCGGTACAAGATGACGGTGTCGTTCAACATAACAATTGTGCGATACGCAATGGTGTTTGCTCTTGGTTGTTCGGTCGGGACGGTCGGCGCCAGTTTCAGTTTTTTGCGCGCCAAATCCCCGACGGAGGAAGTGTGCGCGGGTCGTCTTCTCACGAGAGCTTGCTCTGTTTGTGCTAAAGTTGCCGCCGAAGACGGCGATATTACTTATCAGAATAACCACTGCTTCTGAGCCAAGGCGTCATGCCCTGGCGAGCCAGCCCCAAACCGGCGGGACTGAAGCCAGGCGGGCCACGTAAACCGCGGGGCCAGCCAGGGGAGCGCGTTCCTCCGCGCCAGGGCTTTAAACCGGACTGTCGCCCGCTCGTTCCGGCGGCGGCCCAAACAACCGACTCTCATGAAAAACTGGACCATTGCCCGGCGCATAAGCCTTGGCTTCACCATCGTCATCCTGATCGCCATTGGCCTCGGCCTGTTCGCCCACAACCGCTTGAGGGTGATTCGCCAGGGCGCGGGCGCAATCGCGGGGCATTCCGTGCCAGGGTTGCTGGTGATCAACGACATCCAGTCGTTGGCCCGACGAAATTATTCCGAGACTCTGAAATATGTGGCCGAGGAGGACCACCAGGCGCGGGCGCGTATTTTCGCCGTCATTCAAACCAACATCAACGCCATCAACCGGCTCACCAATGACTATGGGCGAATGATCGTCGCGGCCGAG
>CAZMLP010000364.1:0-3435 GCA_964566745.1 uncultured Verrucomicrobiota bacterium
TGCTTTTTGATGGCGCGATCCGGTTCTTGGGGCAGGCCCGCATGGGCTTCCAAGAGGAAGATCCGCTCGCCTTCAACCAGACGATCAACAACAACATCCAGCGCGCCCAGGCAATCATCCAGGAGTTGCGCGCGTCCCTCGACATGGAGCGCGGCGGCGAGTTTTCCGCCCGGATGCAGGCACTCTACGATTATTTTGACCGGCGGTTGCACGAGAGCAACATTCACAAGCGCGAGGCGGGAGTGAGCGAGGTCATTGACCGGCTCTCCGAGTTGCGCGAGGCGTGGTCGGACATGCTCGCTGGCAAAGGTCTGGCGCCTGCGGAGCCCGCGCTGGTTTCCTAGGCGGACCCGCCCTGGGCGGACGCTAATCACCTGGCGAAAGTCGTTGTTCGCGGGTGGGTTGACTCGATTTCAGAGCAAAGCACGTCAGCTAACATTGGTTATGACTTATCCACCATGAGCGCGCGCGATTATTTGCACGACCTGTACGGCCGTTGGCGGTCCCTCACCAAGCAGGAAACCGAGGCGATTCAAATCGCCGCCTGGAGCCAAGTGGAGCTTTGCCAGGTGACCAAACGCGAGCTGCAGAACGAAATTGTGCAGGCCCTGGAGGAATTGCAGGGAGAGCTAAAGTTTCACGGGGCCAAGCGGGCCGACATCGAGAAGGAATTTCGCCCGTTGTTGGAGGAATTGATCGTCCTTGAAACGCGGAACGGCGAGTTGCTGGCGACGCAAAAACAGCGCAACTTGCGGCAGCAAGCGGAGGCGGATCGATCCACCCGCACCTTGCGCCAGGTTCGTGGCGCCTATGCGCCCGGAAACGGTCCCGCCTGGGTGTCGTACTCGTAGGTCCCTCTCCCGACCCAAATCGTCAGAGCGGATTTCCCGCTGTTATTCAACCTTTCGCAAGTGTCGGGAAAAGAACGCAGCCGCCCCCATGAATGACAAGGCGGCGAGGGCGAGGGCAATCCAGCTTAGGGTGGAAAAGAAGGGGAGAAACGCGGCTTTCGGGCACCAAAAGATTTTGGCCAGCAGCACGGCCACATACCCGAAATAGCCCGCCGCATCCGCCAAATACATCAGGTAGCCAAGATTGGCGCGTTCGCGAGTCACGGCGATCAGCCGCTCGAAAACTGTGGTGTGAACCGTGACGTAAGGAAGATAAATTCCCAGGCCGAATAGCGCCATGAAAGCAAAGGGAGGCAAATAAGCACGACCAAGCGAGGCCAGGGCAAGCAAGGCCAAAGTGACGCCGCCGACACAGATTCGGAGTGACCATTGAAACGCGCGCCGATTGTCGCGCACCAGACAAAGACACCCGTTTAGCAGCAGCACCCCGAGAGCCACCCAAAGCTCGGAGCTGGTGAAGACCGCCGGTTGCGCCCCGACTCCCAAACCGCCCCAGATTTCCGGCGCAAAGTCGGCCCGCACGCCGCGCAGCACTGTGATGAGGAGATAGCCGCTAGTAATCAATGCCAGCCCCATGCCGTGTCGTCGCAACAACCCCATCCGGTCCGCCTTGGACATCGCAGCCCGTTCTGACCGGGCAGCGCGGTCCTCGCTCGAGGGGGGAAGAATTTGCAACAGCATCCAGACGAAGACCGGCAAGGGAACCAGGAAGATGAAACCAGCGGTGGCGGGCATCCATCGTTCCGGCACGCCACTTTTCAACAAGGTCGCCCCGACCGATTTGGTGAATCCATCGGCGAGAATGAAACTCGCGCACAATCCGGCCACGAAAGCCTCGGTCATCCGGCGGCCCTCGAGGAATCCCAGCACCACGCCAAACACCATGCCCAAAGGCAGGCCGTTGGCAAATAGCCACACCGCCGCGTGCGGGGCCGGAGTGATGGCGAAAAGCAGCAGGGCGAGTTCCGCGAGCGCGATGAGCAGAACCAGGCACATCGCGCGGCGATGCGGGGGCAGCTCCGCAATCACACGAATGCCGATGAATTTCGACAGGGTGTAACCCAGCACCTGAGTGATGACCAGCCAAGCCTTGAAATTCGCCCCCCACGCGCCGCCGGTGTAACTTCCCGCTGTGAACGGCTTGCGGAAGCCGTACATGCACGCGTAGGCGCCGAAGGCCGCCACCATGCACCAAGGCGCAAACCACGGGGAATGGTTCAACCGGTTGGCAAAATCGCGCGGGGTGGCGGAACTGTCAGTGACAGTCGCCCCCGGTTTAACGGGAATCGGAGTGCAAGTCGGGCGCAACGGCCCGCAGGGTAACGCCATTGCCAATGGCCGTTTGCAACATCCGGGTGAATTTCAGCGTTTGGTGCCTCGCCAACCAGATTGTCAAGGCGCGACGGCCACGCGGTGCCAGCGTCGCCCGGCCGCCTCCGCAAACGCCTCGTCCAAACGAGCCAGTGGCCACGGCGGGCTGACCAATTCCGCCCAAGGAAATGTTTTGTGCTCCTGGCGCAAAAACTCGATGGCAGCGTCCAAATGACGAGGCGCGTAATTATGAAATCCGCGCAATGTCACACATCCCCGGATAATCGCCTCCCCGGTGATGTCCAGCGCGGATTGCGGATGCACCAGGCCCACCAAGCCGTAAAATCCGCCGGGACGCAACACGGCCAGTCCGTCACCAATCACCGCCGGAACTCCCGCCACTTCAAACACGGCGTCCGCTTCGCCGCGACTTAGGCGTTGGCGGGCGGTCTCCAACACCGGCTCGCCGCCAAACTTGGGAACCAGCTCCAGCCGCCGCGGATCCGTATCCACCATGATGACGCGGCGCACGCCTTTGCCTCGCAGCAGCGCGCATCCATAAATTCCCAACAAGCCCGCGCCCTGGATCACCGCGACATTGCAGGGAGCGGGCAAGGCCTCGGTCGCCGCGACCATCGTGGCCAGGGCGCAATTCGCCGGCGCCGCGACGGAATCCGGCAACTCGCCCGGCACCCGCACCAAGTGTGTGCCGGGGCGCAGGTCAATATGGGTCGAGTAACAACCGTTCGGCAGGTCAGAGCAGGGGGCATGGCCGTATTTGAACAAGCGGTCGCATTTCTGGGGCAGGTTCAGCTCGCGGCAGCAACGGCATTGGCCGCAACTGTCCGCGAGCGTCCAAGTCACCCGGTGACCGGGACTCCAACCCTCGCGGGCCGAGGCGACAATTCTCCCCACCCCCTCATGTCCCAGAATGACCGGTGCGGGACTGGTTCGTCGACCGGCCACTGTGTGCAAATCGGAGCCGCAAATGGTTGCCAGATCAATTTGCACTAACACGTGCCCCGGCTGCGGAGCGCCAGCAATATCCAGCTGCACCGGTTCAAAAGCGGAACCGGGGCCGCGAAAGCGCATTGCCCTCATTGTTGCCACGTTGCGAGGATAACTGGCTCCGCGGAGGATGCCAAGCCAGACGTCGCGGGCTGGTAAGCACTGACTGCCCGGTCATCATCCCTGGCAATTCGAGAATCTCCCA
>CAZMLP010000365.1:0-4749 GCA_964566745.1 uncultured Verrucomicrobiota bacterium
TCGCACGCCGAAGATCAATGAGAACGCGAGCCGCGACCACTGGCCACAATGTTACACCGCGCTCTTCGCGGGCGGCGGGGTGAAGCGGGGCTTCGTATATGGCGAGTCGGACAAGAACGGCGCGTACCCGGCGAAAGATCCCGTGCGTCCGGATGATCTCGCCGCAACCATCTATTACTTGCTTGGCATTGATCCGCACACGGAGGTGTTCAACGCGGTGAACCGGCCGGTGCTCATCTCCGAGGGCAAGCCGATCATGGGAATCATGGCTTGAGCGGCGGCGAACTGGAAATCGGATGTTAAATCACCGCAGAGGCGTTGAGGCGCCGAAAGCCGCCTTTCAAAGTAAAACACACTTTCCTGGCTTTCACTTTCCTCCGCGTCTTCGCGTCATCGCGGTGAAATGGTTTGTTTGCTTTTTTCCGTTGTTCCTCGCCCGCGCCGAAAGTCCCTCCGTGCAGCGCGTTTCGCCCGGCGCGGTGATGCCGGGTCAAACCACGACGGTTCATCTTCGCGGCGAGCGGCTGGCGGCGGCCACCGTGGTTTGGACGAGCTTTCCTGCCCAAACAAAACAGATCTCCGCCGGGGCGGGAGAGGCGGTTTTCTCGTTCCAATTGCCGCCCGAGGTGCAGCCGGGTATCGGCTTCGCGCGGCTCGCCGGATCCAACGGTGTCTCGGAATTGGTTCCGCTGGTGATTGATGATCTCCCGAGCCTCGCCGCCTCGGGCACAAACACCGCTCCCACAAACGCGCAAGCATTGATGCTGCCGGTCGCGGTGGACGGCATTGCCAGCGCGGACCGTTCGGATTACTTCCATTTTCGCGGCACGAAAGGACAGCGCCTCGCGATTGACTTGCTGGCGGCGCGGCTTGCCTCGCCATTGAATCCGCAGGTTCGACTGCTTGATCCTCAGGGTCATGAGGCGGCCTATGTGAACGACGACCCCGGCGTGGGCCCGGATGTACGATTCGCGGTGAAACTCCCGGGAACGGGCGGTTATCTACTTGAGGTGCGGGATGTGAATTTTCAGGGCGGTGGCAATTTTCGCTATCGGCTGCGTTTGGGAGATTTTCCCGTCGCCACCGGCCTTTTTCCCGCAGCCGTCCAGCCGGGCAGGCCGACTCGCCTCACGGCGCTGGGCCGTGACGTGGAAAAAGTCTCCCCATTCACTATGACGGTGCCCGCTGAGACGAGACGAGCGACACGCGGGGTCCGTTATCCGGGCGGCGTGGCGTCAGGCTTCGTTTCCGTGGTGGCAAGTGATTTGCCGCAGATGTTCGAGAGGGAACCGAACGACCGCGCCACGAACGCCACACCGTTCACCGTGCCCGCCGCGCTAAACGGCCGGTTCGATCGGGCGCGTGACGTCGATTACTATTCGTTTGACGTGGTAAAAGACCAGCGCCTGCTCTTCACCGCGCGGACGCGCTCGCTGGCGCTTCCGTGCGACGTGCTGTTGCGCGTCGAAAAACCGGACGGATCAAAGGTCGTTGAGTCAAAAATCACCGAGGCTGACGACGGCTTGATCACCAACACGTTCAAGGAGGCGGGCAATTACCGGTTGCGCGTCGAGGAGTTGAACCGCCGCGGCGGTCCGGATCTTGGCTATCGGGTGGAGGTCACCCCGGTCGAGCCGGGCTTTGAGATCGAGTTGGATGTGGACAAGGTGGAAGCCGCGCCCGGCGGCGCGTTCGAGTTGAAATTTGGCTTGAGACGACGCGAATTCAAAGGCGCGATCAAATTAAGCTTCCCCGGTTTGCCCGAGGATTGCGTCATCAAAGGTGACAAGGTGGCCGAGGATCAAAACACTGCCACGGCACGAATCACGTTGCCTGCAAAGTTGCCACCCGCGCAATTGATTCCGTTCCGTGTTCTTGCTGTCGCGACGGTAAATGACCGGGATGTTACGAACCGTGTCAGCACGCTCCCTGCCTTGCGCAAACTGTGGCCGCGAGACCGACATTTGCCGCTAGAACTGGATGGGCAATTGGTGCTGGGAGTGAGGGCGAAGTAATGCCATTTTGAACCAAATTTTGCGTGTAACAAAAAGGCGCCGAAGAGGGATATTGCCTCCGTTCGGTGGGAATGCTAATCCCTTTGGATTGTGAGAGAATCGGTCTCGCGAAAACCGACACAATCAACGCGCAAAATCAGTGTCCGCCAGCAATTTCAATTGGGTTTGTTTCTCATGTCGCCTGGTGACGCGCCAGGCTAAGATCGCGTCTCGGACACCAAAGTGCCGAGTCTGCCATGAGAATTGCTATTGCCTTGGATACAAGGTGGGGATTCCCAAAAAATCAGACACACATGCTTGGCGGAAGCTTCACCTCGATTGCCGTAGAAGATACCTGGCCGAGTCCGACCGGGCGGCCATCAATCGAGTGCGAGAGGCTCATGCGACTGAACGTGGCGAGCAACGCAGAATATACGATCCGTCCAGGAGACTGTTCCCCACCAATTTTGACCTCCTCTTGCGTCGCCTCGCAAGCCGCTGATTCTGTCTTCGAGTCGATGCGAACCGAGGACGCGGGCTGTGCCCTTAATACAAGCAGAGCCTTGAGAAACTTCTCTTAAATCCTAAACAATCTCCCATCCGGCACGGTAAGATTCTTTGATGAATTGATCCGTCTCGGGCGCGTTGGTGAACTTCATCGCCTTGGCATCCCAATAAAGTTTCTTCCCGGCGCGCATGGCCACCAAGCCTAGCAGGCCCACCTCGGTCAGCGCCGCGCCATACTCGAAGTTGGAACTCGCCGCCGGGCCGCCTTTGATCGCGTCCACCCAGTCGCGATGGTGTCCTTTCGAGCGCGGAATGGTCGCGGCAGGGCGCGGATATTCCTTGTCTTTCGAGCCTGGCAATAGTTTGGGACGACCGCCCCAACCTGGACTATACAAGTATCCCTTTTCGCAAACGAAGAGGATGCCATTGCTATCGAACTGGTCGTTCTCCTCCATGATCTCCGGCCGCGGCGGGCGAAGACCGCCCTCATACCAAGTGAATTTGACCGGAGGTTGCTTGCCTCGCGCGCCAAACTGATAGGTGTAAAGACCGGCGGGCGGCGCGATATAGGAATCGACCGGACCGGCGGCGGACGCCTCGATGCTCAACGGCTCGCGGAGATCGAGTGCCCAGCAAGCGGGATCAAAGTTGTGACAAAAGAAGTCACCAATGGGCGCGGTGCCAAAATCCCAGAAATCCCGCCAGCGAACAGGATTGTAAGCGGAACTGTAGGGACGCGTGGCGCGTGGTCCCAGCCAGAGATCCCAATTCACACCGTTGGGGGTGCCCTCATCGGCCGGTTTGCCCGCGAGTCCCTTGTTCCAACGGGTCGCGCTCGTCCAGGCATGCACCTCGCGCGTGTCGCCAATGGCTCCGCTCCAGATTAATTCGCAGGTCTGGCGGATGAAATCGCCCGCATGGCCCTGGTTGCCCATCTGCGTGGCGACTTTGGTCTCATGCGCAACGCGGGCGACCTGCCGCGCCTCCCAAACATTGTGCGTGAGCGGCTTCTCGCAATAGACGTGCTTGCCCAAGCGCATCGCGGCGACGCTCACATACGCGTGCAAATGATCCGGTGTGGCGCAGAGGATCGCGTCCACCGCCTTTTCCTTTTCCAGCAGCACGCGAAAATCCTCGTAGGCGGCGACCTGATAATTGGGTGTTTTCGTGGAGTAACGCTTCTCGATCTCGGCCTTCAACGGTGAGCGCCCGGCGGCGCCCTTGTAGTAAAACGCCTCAAGGTTTTGCGTCTCGATGGGATCGGCGACCGCGATGATCTGCGCGTCGGGCAATTCAAACAGCGCTCGCGTGTTGGTCCGGCCCTGGCCGCCGCAGCCGATGATCGCAATGTTCACTTTCTCGCTGGGCGCGACAAAGCCCGCGCCGCCCAGCACATGCCGCGGGACGATGGTGAATCCGGCCATGGCCGTCGCAGTCGCGCCCAGGAAAGAGCGGCGACGCATCTTGCGAGCAGGAGGAGTGGCTTTACTGGTCATGGCAAAATGGGTCTCCCACCTTATTTTCCTTCCGCGTCGGCCCAGCCGCGCACGTAGCCAACACATTGCGCGATGTCGGGGACTGTGTTTTCCCAGTCACGCTCGTATTCGATGGAGATGTTGCCGTCAAATTTTTGGCGGCGCAACTCGCGCAGAACCGCTTTCACGTTCGTCACGCCCAAGCCGAGCGGCAGATCGCCCGCGTTTTCCACATCCCACTCCTTGATGTCCTTTAGGTGCACGCTGATCACCCGGCCCTCGTAAATTTTTAGCGCCGCCACGGCGTCAATTCCCGAGCGTGTCCAGTGTCCAATGTCCCCCGCCGCGCCGAAGCGCTTGTCGCGATCCTTGATCATCGCGAAGGTATAGGCGGGATCCCACAATTTGTAGGCCGGATCGTTGGCGTGCCGGGGATGATTATGGATGCCCACCGGCATATCGTATTCTTTGATGAGCTTCTCGATCAAATCGATCTGGTCCGGTTGCGGCTCCGTGGTGATCGCCCGGACACCGAGTTTTTTGCCGAACTCGAAAACCTGCCGCGCGCCCGCCTCGTCACGCGGGATCGCCACGACGCCAAAGTTAACCGCGATCAGGTTGTGCTGTTTCAGCTTGGCTTTGAGCTTTTCAATCGTCTCGTCGGACGCCTTGGCATCCACCTTGGTTTTCTTGTCGTCCGGACTGAGCGCCTGGCCGGGATAGAACTCGATCACTTTGCCTCCGGCGGCGGCGGTTTTCTCAATCGCCTCGAA
>CAZMLP010000366.1:0-2186 GCA_964566745.1 uncultured Verrucomicrobiota bacterium
CGCGCCGCCTCCTGGAGGTTGAACGGCTCGGCGCAAACCGCTGTGTCACCCGGTTGCATGGCGGGCGCGTTGCCCGGCTGCGGATAAATGGCGATGTACTCGTCCCCGAGGAATCCGGCTTGCTCGATGACAAAGAGGGCGTTCGTGTAAACCTGGTAACGGGAGTTGATCCTCAAAGTCAGAAACACATTGGTGCCGTTGGGTCCCAATTCCGCCTTCTTGACGCTGCCCACCACGATGCCCGCGATCAGCACCGAGGCCTCGGGCTTGATACCACCCACGTTTGACGTGCGGAGGTTGATCTCGTAACCCGGCGTGAGAAAACCAAGCCCCTTGCTGAAGTAGAGCAGCATCCCGGCAAGCAGCAACAGGGTGATGAACACAAACAACCCGACGTTTCCCTCGACGCTGGTTTTGGTCATATCAAAAGGCGATTTCTTTGATGTCCGAGATGCCCTGCGTGAACCTGCTCACCACCGGGTCCGGGGAGCTGAATATCTCGTCCGGTGTGCCGGACGCGTGGATCCGCCCCTCGTGCAGCAGCATGATGCGCGAGCCGACCCGTCGCGCCGAGCGCATGTCGTGCGTCACCACCACGGAGGTGACCTTCAGCTGGTTGGAGACTCGCATGATCAATTTGTCAATGCTGTCCGACACGACCGGGTCCAATCCTGTGGTCGGCTCGTCATACAAGACGATCTGCGGGTGATAGATAATCGCCCGCGCCAGTCCCACCCGCTTGCGCATGCC
Source organism: uncultured Verrucomicrobiota bacterium (assembly GCA_964566745.1). Lineage (GTDB taxonomy): Bacteria > Verrucomicrobiota > Verrucomicrobiia > Limisphaerales > CAZMLP01 > CAZMLP01. The sequence goes on from CAZMLP010000366.1 coordinate 751, forward strand.
CCCGGAAAGCTCGGCGGGCTTCTTTTCCTCGATGCCCGGCAGTTCCACCATTTCCAGCGCCCCCGCCACGCGCTTGGCGATTTCCGCCGGGGTCATCTTGCCCTCGCGCCGCAGCACGAACGAAATGTTCTCCTCGACCGTGAGCGAGTCAAACAGCGCCGCCTGCTGGAACACCAGGCCGAACTTTCTCCTCACTCCCATCAATTGCCGCTCCGTCATCCGGGCAAGGTTCTCGCCATCCACCAGCACATCACCCGCGTCCGGCTGCATCAACCCGATCAGGTGCTTGAGCAGCACGCTTTTGCCGCCGCCACTGCGCCCGATGATCACCACAGCCTCGCCCGTGCCGATCTCGAGATTCACATTGTCGAGCACGGGATCGCCCCCAAAGCTTTTGTGCAAGTTCCGGGCCTGGATCATGACATGCTGAAGATCGCGTTCAGGATCAATGTCAGGAAAAAGTTGCTGATCAGGATCGTGATCGATCCCGCCACGACCGCCTCGGTGGTCGCTCGGCCGACACCTTCGGCGCCGGCGCCGCAATTCAGCCCTTTGAAGCAGCTGATTGACGCCACCACCGCGCCAAAAACCAGCGCCTTGAGAAAGCCGGTGCCAATGTCCGGCGCGGCCGTGTAGCGCACCATGTTGTACCATGAATACGCCGGCTCCATGCCCAGTAGAAAAACACCCGCCAAATAAGCCGCGCCAATCCCCAGCGCAATCGACTCCGCCGTCAGCAACGGCAAGGCGATGATCGTCGCCAGGATGCGCGGCACCACCAGGTAATCCACCGGATGCGCCGCGAGCGTGCGCAACGCGTCAATCTGCTCGGTCACCCGCATCGTGCCCAGCTCGGCGGCCATCGCCGCGCCCACCCGGCCGGAGACCATCAACCCCGTGAGCACCGGGCCCAGCTCGCTCCCCATCGAGACGCTTACCACCGCCAGCGTGGCCGTCTCCATCTTCACTTTGTGAAACTGGATGAAGGTCTGGGCGCAGAGCACCATGCCCGTGAACGCGCCGGTAATGATCACCACCGCCTGGGATTTGACTCCGATGAAATGCAACTGCCCGATCAGATCGTGAAAGGCGGGCCGCTGTCTCATCAGGGAGCGGAGACTCTCGCCGCACAACAACGCGTAACGGCCCAGTTCCCGGAAGCCAGCCGATATTCGCCTTGTTAATGAATAGTTCATCAGGCGATGGCAACTTAAGCACATCTGCGGCCCCATACCAAGCCCAACAATGAAACAAAAACGCCGCCCGGAGTGCGGGCGGCGTTGCGCGCGAAAATTACCGTCAGCTCAGCTCGAGAGCGGCGCGCCCTCGGCGGCGGCCTTCTGCTTGAAGCTCAACTTGCCATCCTCGACCGACACCTGAATCGGCTCGTTGTCTTGCAAGTGCCCGCGCAAGATTTCCTCCGCCAGCGGGTCCTC
>CAZMLP010000367.1:0-3856 GCA_964566745.1 uncultured Verrucomicrobiota bacterium
GAAACCGGCCCTTCCTGGCAAAGGAAACAAAAGCCAGTCCATGCCCGCGCAAGAAAGGGGGACACGCAAGCGAGTGCCCCGTTAATAGCCCGCTAAAAACCCTCGGGGCTGAAGCCTTTTTGCTTTTGGGCTTTGTCGCTCCTCCTGCGCAGATCGCCTGCGGATATGCCTCGTCGTCGCTCCGCGCCCAAAACCAAAATTTCTTTCAGCGGCGGCATCCAGGTTTTTTTAACGGGCGGTAAAAGACTACTGAAGCACGGACGATCAGGATTTGGCCGCGCCGCCTTTGAAACAGGCGGCCATGTGGTCGTCCACCAAGCCGACTGCCTGCATGTAGGCGTGCATGATGGTCGAGCCCACAAACGTCATGCCGCGATTCCTTAGATCCTTGGAAAGCGCGTCCGATTCTGGGGTGGCGACCGGGGCCTCGCTCAAGGACTTGCGACGGTTGATCTTCGGTTTGCCGCCGACAAAACGCCAGACATAGGCGTGAAACGAGCCATGCTCCTTTTGAATGGCGAGAAAAACTTGGGCGTTTTTCCGGGTTCCGAACACCTTGAGGCGGTTGCGGATGATGTCGCCCGTTGCCAAGACTCTTTCCAACTCGGCATCAGTCATTTTGGCAACTTTGGCGGGATCAAAGTTTTTGAAGGCTTTGCGATAACCGTCACGCCGCTTTAAAATGGTGTACCAGCTCAATCCAGCTTGCGCGCCTTCCAGAATGAGCATTTCGAACAGCTTCTGGTCGTCATGGACCGGCACACCCCATTCGCTGTCGTGATATTCAGCGTAATCGGGTTTGTCCTCCGGCACCCAGGCACAGCGGGTTTTGGCAGTCATGGTGTTGATTTCAGAAACGACGGTCGAGATTGGGGTGTCGTGGCGGTGGAATCAACCCTTTCGGCTGGCATTTTTCCGCCACCGCCAAGCGAAAACTTTCACAAGCAAGCCGTTGACAAAACTGGCTGGATCGCTACTGTTCCCGCCTTTGAATTGAATTAAGCCGATATGCCGAACACGAAATCAGCCGAGCGCCGGATGCGCAATAGCGCCCGCAAACAAGCGCAAAACCGCAGCCAGAAGTCCCGTTTGCACACTTTGGAAACCAGCTATTTGTCGCTGGTGACCGCCGGAAAGAAAGACGAGGCCTCCACTGCCCTTCGCAACGTCAGTTCGGCATTCGACAAAGCGGTGAAAAGTGGCGTGGTTCACAAATCCACCGCCAGCCGCAAGAAGTCCCGCTTGGCGGCCCGTTTGAACAAGTTGGGCGCCGTCGCGCCCGCGAAAGCCGCAGTTTAAATAACCCCGCCCTTTTTGGGAAGATTTTTGGGCGTCCGGAAGGACGCCTTTTTTTGGCTGGGCGAGGTCTGGACGGTCAGGGAGGCCGCTCCCCTTGGCAAAGAGACGGAAGGTTCCAAAAAGAGGAATCAAAAGGATTCCTCGCCACGAAACCGCCAGGCCAGCGCGAACAGGAGGAGCAACACGATTGCTATCAACATGGAAGCGAGCGCCAGCGGAAAAAACCCGATTCCCACGAAAATCCGGCTGGCCCGGGATGTTTTTCCCGAAAGGTCGTCATTTGCCCGCAACAGGGACGCCTTGATCTGTTCGCACAACTGCTTGATGGATAATTGGTAGTTGTCCAGGGACTTCAGGAGGTTTTGCTGCCGAAATGAAATTGCCTCGGCCCGTTTTCCCGCTTCCAAGTGGACAAGGAATGTCTCGCATGAGTTTCGGTAAGCCAGGCGTCGTGCTTTGAGATCATCCAAAGCGGCCTGCGCCTTGGGCTCGTCGATGATATCATCGAGCTCTTTGAAAAGTCTTTCGTTCGAGTTCTTGGACTCGGCCAGGGTCTTGTGGATATTTGCCAAGTTTGGATTGAGCAACCCCTCGGTGAGCGCGCGGTCAACCTCGCGTGTGTTTTCGGCGATCCGCCCCAGCAAGGAGAGGCGTCTGGTGGCATTGAAAATGGCTGCCGAATACTCGCCGTCGATTCGCTTCACACTCCAAGCCGCGAAATTGCCAAGGGAAATCGTGAGGATGGACACCAATATCAAAAGAAAAGGCAAGCCGCGCGGGGACAATAAACGAGAACTCGTCGAGGACCGCGTTGGCCGAGAACGATAACTATCCTGGGATGGCTCGCCGACAATTATCACGCTTAGTGAGCTTGGACGCGGACGAAGAGCGGCAAGTTACAAAAAAGTAACCACGGTCCTGCCTGCTTTTCGCCGACGCCGGTTAATTTACTGCATCGCTCAAGTGTGCCCGCTCACATCTGAACGAGCAGAAACAATGCGGATACATAGCGAGTTTTTCAGCATTAGCAACCTTGAAGCGTGTGATTGGACGTCAATAAAGTGTCGAATTGGCCCAAGTGGCCGGGGAGGGCCGCAACCATTGGAAGGATTTCCATTTGAACGCGGGATTGGCCATCCTTTGGCAAATGGGCTTGAATTTTGAGCAGGGGGACCGATGATGCCCGTAACGAACGAGATTTTATGGCTGACATTGCTAACCGTTATCCGGACAACACGACTGGCAAGTTCTACGTTGATAACCAGTGCATCGACTGCGATCTGTGCCGTGAAACCGCCCCCAATAATTTTACCCGTAGCGATGATGGCGGGTACTCCTACGTTTACAAGCAGCCCGAGAACGAGGACGAGGAAAAGCAGTGCAAAGAGGCCATGGAAGGCTGCCCCGTCGAGGCCATTGGCAATAACGGCCCGTAATTCGGCCCAATTTTGACCCTAATCGCCCGCGATCCGCCTGGTTCGCGGGCGTTTTGTTTGCCGTCAGGACTAGGGTTCCAACGCCGCCCTCATCCCGGCAAAAAGACCCTTGCCGCCCTCGGTGGTAACCGGCTTTTTTCCGGCCTCGTTGGCGTCCTCCACCAAATCCGGCGGCAACTGCTTGAGAAAGGGCGAGGGATGGCAGGGCAACAGTTGGCCATATTTCTTTCGCCCGGCGCAATGGGTGATGCCCAGGGTTTTCATGGCGCGGGTGATGGCCACGTAAAAGAGCCGGCGTTCCTCGTCCAGCGTGCCCTCCACCTTGGAGCGAGTGTGGGGCAACAGGCCATCCTCCAGTCCCACCACGTAAACGTGCGGGAACTCCAGGCCCTTGCAACTGTGCATCGTGATGAGTGTCACGGCATCGGCCGTGGTCTCTTTGTCATCCTCGCGGGTGGTGTCAAGGGTCACATCCTCCAGGAAGGCCTCGAGTCGGACGGCGGGCGGGAGCGCCTGGTTTTCGCCGTCAAGCGTGGCGATGATTTCCTTTAGGTTGCGAATGCGATTGTCGGCCACTTCCGGGTCTTTTTCAGACCGGCGTAGCTCGTCCAGGTAACCGGTCTCGGTTAAAAATTTCTCTGCCCATTGAGTGAGCATGACTGGCGGCTCAACGTGCAATTGTGCCCGTGTGCGCTCAATCAAATGGATGAATCCTTGCAGGCACTCGCGCGTGCGTTGTTGCAGTTCCGCCTGCACATCCGTGTGCCGCATCGCGGCAAACACCGGGCAATGCCGCTCCTGGCTGGCGTTGAGCATTCGCTCCATCGTGACGTCGCTCAGGCCGCGCGCCGGGACATTCGCGATGCGCAACAGGCTGATGTCGTCGTTCGGATTCATCATGACCTTCAGGTAGGCCAGCAAATCCCGTACTTCGCGCCGGTCAAAAAAGCTCTGCCCGCCGACCAAATGATAGCGCACGCCGGCCTTGCGCAAGGCCGTTTCCAGCGGGCGTGATTGCTGGTTGGTGCGAAAAAGAATCGCGTGGTCGCGCCACGGAAGGCGCCGGCCCATCCGGTTGAATTCGATTTGCTCCACGATGGTGCGCGCCTCCTCCTCGTCGT
>CAZMLP010000368.1:0-2992 GCA_964566745.1 uncultured Verrucomicrobiota bacterium
GACGCCTCGACGAAGGCTTGGAACCTCTGTCCCCACGGCGGCTGCGGGGCATTGGTCGCGCCGCGCACCGTTTCGATTTTTAGCGTCAGTCCGTGCGCGTCCACTGAAATTCCCGGACGGGAAGGTGGACCGTTGGCAGGAAAGGGAACATTCAAGACCGGGACTAATTCCTCGGGATCAAACCCGGTTTCGTGAATAAACTCGAATTCCAGCCTCCATGGTCCCACCGCCGGATCGAGCAAACCCTCCCAGTTGCAGGCGAGCTGGCCGTCCAGCAGTCCCTGTCCGCTGATCCAAGCAGTCTTTGTGTCGCCCCGCGAGTTCGTTAGTTTGACGGATACCGGATGCCAGGCTCGCGCGGGGTTCCCACCGCGTGTTACGTCAAAAACCGCCCGTGTGAATACCGGATTGTTCGTGTAGCCAAACAAATAGTCAGGCATGGCCCGCAAACCAGTCACCAAACTCGTTAGTTTGAACGTGAAGTCGTCTGACACTTGTACCGGCGGGGCCGACGATGCCGGGGGCGCCTTAACCAGTGTGGTTCCGGGAATAAGTAATTGGCCCCTTTTTCCTGTCCGATGAACATAGCGGAAACAGATGCCAGCCGGTTTGCCATGTGGCGCGGGCGCGTCCAGGGTGTATTGCCAAATGGTCTCGTTGGGGTTCAACACAGTGGAAGCGATGGAAACGGACCCGCCCGCGTAGTCACAACCGTATTCATCAACCAAATACGGAATCCATTGCGGAAAAGCAGCGATCGGGACGTTTCCCGAGGGAGAATTCGGCGGAGTATTTACCCGCACCCAAAAGACGGGGCTGTTGGTGGAGGCGGGGGCAACGGAAATTACCGTGCAATGAGCCCAATCCTTCAGTTGCCAGGGAAGGAGCCGGTACAAAGTTTTTTGCCACGGCTTGGATGCCAAACAGACATTCGTCTTTCCGTAGGTGACCGCCTCCAAAGTGACGACGGCATTTCCAGTGTCGAAAGACGGCGGGGGACCCCGCCGACGGATGATCGCCACGAATATCAAAATGAGGAGCAGCGTGGCAATCACGCCTCCAAGCCTGAATTTCGCGGTCATGTTGAACAAAGTTTCCAATCCCCTGCCTTCATTGATTCTGGCAACAACACAGCCCTTCTGCATGAGGGGATTACCTTATGAACCAAGTGGACTCTACGGGAGCTAGAACAAAAAGGAAAGCGCGCCGGAACATACGGCCAGCAGCCAGATAATCAAGACCGCTTGCGTTTTGCTGTGGCCGCGGCGGACCAACCGGTGCGAGAGGTGATTGTTGTCCCCCACATAAAACGGCTTGCCCTGCCGCCAGCGGATGATCACCACCCAAACCAAGTCTCCCAACGGCACCGCCAGCACCAGCAAGGGCGAAAGCACGGCGAGAGCGCGGGGGGATTTGGCGGAATAAAAGTGTGGCAGAATTGCAAGGACGGCGAGCAGATAGCCGACGAGATGGCTGCCCGAATCCCCGAGGAACGCGGACGCCTTGGGATAGTTGTGGGGCAGGAAGCCAGCCAGCGCGCCGCAGCCGAGCAGCGCCATGGCGGCAACCAGGTATTGCCCGTGCACGGCCGCGCTCAACGCAAACCACCACGCGCCGATGGCGCCAAGCCCGGTGGTCAAACCGTTCATGTTGTCCATGAAGTTCATGGCGTTGATGAGGGTAAGAATCCAGAGAATGGTGATGGCGTAGCTGAACACCGGGCTGGGCACAAACAGGGTGATGCGGGCGCCAGCGGCTGCCACGAGCGCCGCGATGGCCGTCTGCCCGGAGAATTTCGCGGCGGCGCCCAACTCGTATTTGTCGTCCAAGCCTCCCAACACCACCATGCCGATGGCGCCGAGCAAAATGGCCCACAATTCACCCGCCCGGCGATGCCAGCCATAGTCAAGCGCGGCACTGGCGCCAGCGGGCAGCCAACCGGCCTCCACGGCAATTCCCGCGGCCAAAACGGGCAAAAGGAGCCCTGTCATCACCGCCAGGCCACCCGCGAGGGGCATAGGCTCGGTGTGGATTTTACGATGCCCCGGATCATCCACCAACCCGTTTCGCCGGCACCAGGACCGCCACAAAGGCAGCGCGGCGAAGGTCGTCAGCGCCGAGCCGCCGAATGCGAGCAAATAAAGGTTGAGCGGAAATGTCACGCGGTTATCAGGCAATGCCGGCCATCAACCAAAAGTAATCGAGAATCTCGCGGACCGCAGTCGCATGACGAAATCCAGATTCCAAATCACCAGGGAAACTCAATGGCCGGGGCCTCCAAGCGCGACGACCAGGGCCGTGGCCGCCGATGATTTTTCGGGCTGGGGCATTTCACCACCCGCTCCGGCTCACTTGGCCTTCGCTTCCTTGATCTCGGCGATCCGTTTCTTGACGTCCTGATATTCCCTCGTGGCCTCGGGGGCCAGCTTCATGAACATTTGGAAGTGCTCAAGGGCCTTGGCGTAGTCCTTCCTTTGGTAGGCGACCTCGCCGAGGCCATAGTAAATGGCAAACGAGTCCGGCATCATTTTAAGCAGCGCCTGGTAATCCTTTTGCGCCTCCTCCCACTGGCCGGCTTTCATGCGGGCGATCGCGCGGTTGCGGAGGGCGTTGGGATTGTCCGGTTGCAGCTTGAGCGCGTGATCCAGCGCGGCGATGGCCATCGGGGAGTTCGTCAACTCAATCGCGGTCGCGCCCTTGTTAAGCAAGGCGCGGATGTTGTCAGGATTGATCGCCAGTTGCTCGTCGATCACTTTCATGCCGTCCGCCAGCCGGCCGTTTTTGAAATAAATATAGAACAACGTGTCCAGCAAGACGTCCTCCTGCGGGTAAATTTTGCGGGCATCCCGAAGGGCGTTCTCGGCCTTGCCGGTCTCGTTTTTGGCGAACAGCGCCAGTGCCTCAAGGCGGACAGTCTCGACCAGGTCCGCCTTGGCCAAGGGCTTGGCGGCGGCCCGGGCGCGCACCTCCGCCACGATCTCCAGCGTCTTGT
>CAZMLP010000369.1:0-6496 GCA_964566745.1 uncultured Verrucomicrobiota bacterium
GACTTGCTCTCCAGCCCCACCGAGTTCCGTGGCGAACTCACCCTCACAGTGGCCGACGTCCAGCGTATTCCTGAGGTCGGCGCCTTTGCCCGGAACGAACTCGGTTTCGATTACCTGGTCGACGTCACCAGTATCGACAACTACGGCGAGGACCCGCGCTTCACGCTGGTTTACCACCTTTACGGCTACGGCCACCGCTGTTATCTGCGCCTGAAAGCCGACGTGGGCGAGGAGCAAAGCGAAGCGCCGACCGTCACGACGGTGTGGCAGACAGCCAATTGGCACGAGCGGGAGATCTACGACATGATGGGGGTCCGTTTTGCCGGGCATCCCGACTTGCGCCGTATTTTGATGTGGGAGGGGTATCCCTATTTTCCATTGCGGAAGGATTTCCCGCTCGCAGGCAAGCCAAGCGAGATGCCGGACGTCGGTTTCAGCCGGCCCGCGCCGCTGGAGGGTGGACCGTTCGTCACCACGGCGGGCGGCAAAAACACGATGGTGCGCGAGCCGCGCGCCCGCACCCCGGAATCCTGATCGCGAACAAAGAGTCATTTCATGGCCAACGTTCAAGAAATCACGTTTCGCGAGCCTTCCGCCCGTGCCGCCGTGCCGCCGGTTCCCGCGCCGGGCAATGGCGAGGATTTGCAGGACATCCAGGGGGACAAGCTGGTCCTGAACATGGGACCGTCCCATCCCTCCACGCACGGTGTGCTGCGGATCGTGCTCGAACTGGACGGCGAGATCATCACCAAGGCGATGCCGGACATCGGTTATCTTCACCGCGGGGACGAGAAGATCGCCGAGAACATGACCTACACCCAGTTCATCCCGTACACGGACCGGCTGGATTATCTCGCGCCGCTGCACAATAACGTCGCCTACGCGCTGGCGGTGGAAAAATTGATGGGCATCGACAAGCAGTTGCCCTTGCGTTGCCAGTACATCCGGGTCATTTGCTGCGAATTGGCGCGCATCTCGGCGCACCTGCTTGGTCTGGGCGCCTTTGCGATGGATGTCGGCGCGCTGACCGTGTTCCTCCACACGTTCACCGAGCGCGAAAAGATTTATAACCTGGCCGAGTCCCTGACCGGCGCGCGGTTCACAACGAGTTACACGCGAATCGGCGGACTTTCGCGCGACCTGCCGCCCGGCTGGCTCGACCAGTGTCGCAAGTTCCTCGACGAGGTGGTGGTGAATTTCGACGAGAGCGAGAAGCTGCTCACGCGCAACCGCATCTTCGTGGACCGCACGCGCGACCTCGGGGTGATCTCGAAGGAAGAAGCGATTGATTTCGGTCTGACCGGCCCCAACCTGCGCGGCAGCGGCGTGGATTACGATTTGCGCAAGGCGCACCCGTATCTGGTTTACGATCAACTGGAGTTCGACATCCCGGTCGGTTCGGTGGGCGATTGCTATGACCGTTACCTGGTCCGCATGGAGGAGATGCGCCAGAGCGTGCGCATCCTGCGGCAATGCCTCGACAAGATTCCCGGTGGCGCGGACAACAAGGCCGGCGAGCCAATCAATATTCCTGATGGCAAGACCGTCCTGCCGCCGAAAAACAAGGTGCTCACGAGCATGGAGGAACTGATTCATCAGTTCATGATCGTGACGCAAGGGGTGAACGCCCCGCCGGGCGAGGTATATTTCGGCGCGGAAAACCCGAAGGGCGAGCTTGGCTTTTACATCAACAGCCGGGGCGGCGGCACGCCTTACCGGATGAAGATTCGCGCGCCATCATTCGTCAACCTGAGCATTCTGCCCGCCATATTGCCGGGCCACATGATGAGCGACGTGGTAAGCATCCTGGGATCGATAGATTTCGTGATGGGCGAGTGTGACCGGTAGAATGAGCGCCATGCAATCGGACAAAAATACCAACACGGAGCGAGACCGGTTGCTGGCGTGGGTCCAAAACTGGCGAGAATTGACGCCTATTTTGGAAGAACTGCGGCGAAAAGAAATTCGCGAGCCGTCAACAACGACCTCGATCGCGGCGTTTGACAGCAGTTTTCGCAAGGCAATCCGTGATTGCCCGCCCGGGCCGACTTCTGGGTTGATCGAGCAGCAAGCGATTTTCCGGCGGGCGCGACGATGACAGATTTGGTTCGCGCGGCAGTCGAGTTGCAGCAATGGCTTGATGCCAAAGGCTGGCGAAATTGTGTGATTGGCGGTTTGGCGTTGCAACGGTGGGGCGCCCACCGGCTCACCAAAGATGTGGATTTGACGTTGTTGGCGGGATTCGGTGATGAAGAAGTGTATGTGGATGGCCTGTTGAGCCGCTATACGAGTCGCTTGCCTGAGGGGCGGGAGTTTTTGGCCAGCGCCGGGTAGTATTGTTGAAAACGGTGGACGGCATTGGAATCGACGTTGCCTTGGGCGGGTTGCCGTTTGAAACGAGCACAGTTGAGCGCGCCAGCAGCTGCGAGTATGAAGGCGGGCTCTGTTTGAGAACCTGCTCGGCGGAAGATTTGATCGTGTTGAAAGCATTTGCCAACCGAAATCGCGACTGGGATGACATCGAGTCCGTGATTGTGCGCAATCGTGAAACGCTGGATTGGAATTTGATTCATCGTGAATTGAAACCGTTGGCTGAGTTGAAAGAAACGCCGGAAATTCCAAGGCGTTTGGAACACCTCCGGCGGAGTTTATGAGCAAACCGTTTTTAGGACTGCGCACCGCGATTTATCATGTTCCGGCCGTTGATTTGGCCCGGGCGAAGTTGTGGTACGCGGACGTTCTCGGGACGCAGCCGTATTTTGACGAGCCGTTTTACGTCGGTTTCAATGTCGCCGGTTACGAGTTGGGGTTGCATCCCGGCACGGCGGGCTCGTCGGACCAGGATCGCGGGGTGGTGACTTACTGGGGCGTGCCGGACGCGGCGACTGGGTACGCGCGCTTGCTCCAGTTGGGCGCGCTCCCGCATACTGCCGTGCAGGATGTCGGCGAGGGAATCCGGGTGGCCACGGTCCTCGACCCGTTTGGCAACGTGTTCGGGATCATCGAGAACCCGCATTTTAAATTGCCCGGCCTGTGAGACGCCGCCGAAGCCGCATTTTTTGACTGAAATGAACTTTGCCGTTCCCGCAAACTTGGAAGCCGAGCTGGACGAGCTGGTGACGCATTACCCGCAAAAGCGGAGCGCGTCCCTCATGTTTCTCCACGCCTTGCAGGAGCACTTTGGCCACGTCTCGCACGAGGCGGTGGCGTGGACCGCCAAGAAGCTTGGCCTCGCGCCGATCAACGTGCAGGAGCTGGTCACATTTTACCCGATGTTCCGGCAGGAACCGCTGGGCAAAACGCAGATCAAGGTCTGCCGCACGCTGAGTTGCGCGCTCGCGGGCTCGGGCCAGTTGCGCAACCATTTCTGCGCGAAGCTCGGGTTGGACGCGCACAAGCACGGCCCGCAAACCACGCCGGACGGGAAGTTCACGGTTGAGTTCGTCGAGTGCCTGGCCAGTTGCGGCACCGCGCCGGTGGTGATGGTGAACGAGGATTTGCACGAGAAGGCGACTATCAACACGGCGGAACAGATTCTGGCCCAAGGCAACAAGCGATGAGCAATGCCCCGCGCGAAACCCAGCGGAACGAATGCTAAAAGACTGGCCAAAAGTTTACGCCAGGATCAAGCGGATGCGGGGCATGACGCTGAAGGAAAAAGTGTTGCTCGCGCAAGGGCTGGCCGCGACGCCCGACGAGCGCCTGCGAATGCACGACGACCATCTCCGCTCGCTCGGCTTATACAGTCACTGGGACAGGAAAAAATTAGGTTTCAAATTGTAGGAATGACTGCCGCTGTGCTCCAGGGTGTGATGCTGAACACGATGGATATCGACATTTGGGTCGATTTACCGTCGCGCCAGTATATGCGTCTTCGGGAGATCATTCGCGCCCAAGGCGGCTCTGCCCTGGCCAAAACGCTGTATGTTTTGGCGGACGGCAAACTGGTGAATTTTGTTTTTGAAGTGACCGGGCTGCGCCCGTTCGCAGTTGAGTATGCGAGCGCGGTAACTGCCCGGGTCGAGGGCCTGAAAGTCGCGGTGTTGCCGCTCGCGCGAATTTTAAAGAGCAAGCAGGCGATTCTGCGGGACAAAGATTTGGCGCATATCCCGCACCTTAAGAACGCAATTCAAGCGCAAAAGAAGCTAGCGTCAGGCGAATGAAAAGAGTGACAGAAAATTGGTTGCCCGACATGGATTTGAACCATGACAAACAGATTCAGAGTCTGCTGTGCTACCGTTACACCATCGGGCAATCGGCGCGTGAGAAACTATCGTCATCCCTGACCAAGTCAAGACCAGTCCCGACCGCGCAGCACTCGTAATTTTTTGGTATGCCGCAAGAATTCAGGCTCATTTTAAAGCACGCTGACCAGCCCGGATACACCCCGGACATCGAGTGCTATCTCCGCCACGGCGGTTACGAGGCGTTGCGCAAGGCGCTGGCCATCCAGCCGAAAGACCTGCCGGACGGCAAAAAGATGACGCCGCAGGAGCAGGTGCGCGAGGAGGTCAAAGCCTCGGGCCTGCGCGGTCGCGGCGGGGCTGGCTTCTCGGCCGGGTTGAAGTGGAGCTTTGTGGACCGCAAGAGCGGCAAGCCGATTTACCTGATTTGCAACGCGGACGAGTCCGAGCCGGGCACATTCAAGGACCGCCAGATTCTGCACAAGGATCCGCACCAACTGATCGAGGGGATGGTGATCTCTTGCTGGGCCAACGACGTCAAGCTGGCTTACATCTATATTCGCGGCGAGTTTCCGCAGGGGGCGCGCATCCTGAACCAGGCGCTTAAAGAGGCGCGGGCGAAAGGTTTCCTGGGCAAGAACATCCTTGGTTTGGGGGTGGAGGTGGAGATTCATGTCCATCGCGGCGCGGGTGCCTACATCTGCGGCGAGGAAACCGGCCTGATTGAGTCGCTCGAGGGCAAGCGGCCTTATCCGCGCATCAAGCCGCCCTATTTCCCGGCGGTGCTGGGCCTCTACATGTGCCCGACCATCGTCAACAACGTCGAGACCCTCGCGGCGGTAAAGCACATCATCACGATGGGCGCGGCGGAATACGCGAAACTCGGCACGCCAAACAACACCGGCACGCGCATCGTCAGCTTGAGCGGCGACGTGAAGAAGCCCGGCTATTTCGAGGTCGAGGTGGGGAAGGCGACGCTCGGCGAGTTGATTTTTCACGAGAATTTCGGCGGCGGTTTGCGCGAGGGGCGCAAGCTCAAGGCGATCATACCCGGTGGCTCCTCGTCCAAGGTGTTAAAGGCGGGCGAGAAGTACAAGCTCAAGCGCAAAGGACCGGACGGCCAGTTGGTCCCGGTGGATGTCGATTTGCTCGATCTGCCGTACGATTTTGATTCCTTGCAAGCGGCGGGCACCATGTCCGGCTCGGGCGCGATCATTGTGCTCGACGATTCGCGCAGCATGGTCGAGACGCTTGACAACGTGAGCGAGTTTTACGCGCACGAGAGCTGCGGCCAATGCACTCCGTGCCGCGAAGGAGCGCTCTGGATGAACAAGGCGCTGCACCGGCTCGCCCACGGCGAGGGCCGCAAACAGGATGCCGACTACTTGTTGCACATCGCGCAAAACATCCAAGGCCGCACGATTTGCGCCTTCGGCGAGGCGGCGGCGTGGCCGGTCTTGAGCTTCGTGAAAAAGTTCCGGGACGAGTTCGAGGCCAAAGGCGCGGCCGACGAGGCCAGGCAAAACGGCGCGCACAGCAAATAATTTGTCATGTCCACTCCCGCTGCCACCGACACAAAAACGCCAGCACCAGCGCCTGCTGCTGTCCCCCCGCCCCCGCCGGCTGACAAGGTCCGGATCAAGGTGGACGGCCGCGAGATCGACGTGCCGAAGATGATGCCCGACTGGCAGGGCAAGCCGCAGCCAACCACGATGTTGCAGGCCTGCCAGCTCGCCGGGGTTGAGGTGCCGCACTATTGCTACCATCCGAAGTTGCCCGTCGCGGGCAATTGCCGCATGTGCCTCGTCGAGTTCGGCACGCCCATGATTGGACCGGACCGCAAGCCGGTGTTGAATGAGGATGGCTCGCCCAAAATCGCGAAATCCATTCTCCCCTACGAGCCCGGCACACCACGCGGGGCCATTGCCTGCGCCACGCCGATTTCCCCCGGCATGGAAATTTACGCCAGCTCGCCCGCGACCAAGCAAATGCGCGAGGCAGTGCTCGAGTCGCTGTTGATTAACCATCCGCTGGACTGCCCGATTTGCGACCAGGCCGGCGAGTGCAAGCTGCAGGAGTATTCGGTGGAGCACGGGCAGGCCACGAGCCGGTTCGTCGAGGCCAAGGTCCACAAGCCCAAGCAAGTCGATCTCGGGCCGCGCATCATGCTGGACGACGAGCGGTGCGTCCTCTGCACGCGTTGCATCCGCTTCACCCGCGACATCGCGGGCGACGACGCGCTGGGGATTGTCAATCGCGGCTCGTACAACACGATTTCCTCCTTTCCGGGAACGCAGTTCGACAACAATTAC
>CAZMLP010000370.1:0-4854 GCA_964566745.1 uncultured Verrucomicrobiota bacterium
TTGGTCGAGGTGATGCGTTCCTGAAGATCGCCCATTTCGGCGGCCAGCGTGGGCTGGTAACCGACGGCGCTGGGCGTGCGGCCCAGGAGCGCGGACACTTCGGAACCGGCCTGCGAGAAGCGGAACACGTTATCGACGAACAAGAGCACGTCCTGGTTCTTCTCGTCGCGGAAATACTCGGTCACGGCAAGCGCGGAGAGCGCCACGCGGAGACGCGCGCCGGGCGGCTCGTTCATCTGGCCGTACACCAGTCCAATGCGGGAGCCGGGTTTGATGATCGGCAGGCCGTTGGAGCCCTTCTTCGGATGGCCCTTCTCGTCCTCCTCGACCTTGATGACCTTGGCCTCGATCATTTCGTTGTAAAGATCGTTGCCCTCGCGCGTGCGCTCGCCGACACCCGCGAACATGGAGATACCGCCGTGCAGCTTGGCGATGTTGTTGATCAGCTCCATGATGACGACCGTCTTGCCGACGCCCGCGCCGCCGAACGCGCCGACCTTGCCACCCTTCAAGAAGGGGCAGATCAGGTCGATGACCTTGATGCCGGTGGTGAGAATCTGCGGGCTGGTCGATTGGTCCACCAGCGCCGGGGCCTGGCGGTGAATCGGATTATACTTGTCGGCCTTGACCGGGCCCTGCTCGTCCACCGGGTCACCGGTGACGTTGAACACGCGCCCCATCACGGCCTCGCCGACCGGCATCGAGATCGAAGCCCCGGTGTCGGTCACCTCGAAGCCGCGCTTGAGCCCCTCGGTGGTGCTCATGGCCACGGCGCGAACCCAGTTGTCACCCAAATGCTGCTGCACCTCAAGGGTCAGCTTGGTGGGGCTGCCGCCGGGCGGGGTGAAGTCGATGGTGAGCGCGTTGTAGATCGCGGGCAATTGGCCCGGGAACTCAACGTCCACCACGGGACCGATGATCTGAACGATTTTGCCTTTGTTCATGTGCTTAAAATGTCGGTTGCCAAATCAATACCCGCGCATCATCCCATCGCCATGGCGGCGCTGGTGATTTCCAGCAGCTCTTTCGTGATGTTCGCCTGGCGCAGCTTGTTGTACTCGAGCGTCAAATCCTTGATGATTTGCTTGGCGTTGTCGGTCGCGTTCTTCATCGCGACCATTCGCGCGCTGTGCTCGGATGCTTTCGCCTCCAGCAGGAACTGATACACTTGAAAATTCAAGTAGTGCGGCAGCAAACCACCCAGCACTCCCTCCGCGCTCGGCTCGAACAAATACTCCACCCCCGAAGCCTTTAATTCCCCGCCGCCGCCCTCGCCATGAACACCCGCTTCCAGTGCCTTGATCTCGCCGAGCGGCAACAGCTTTCGGACCTCGGGCTTCTGCGCCAAGGTCGAAATGAAGTTGGTGAAAATGACGTCCACTTGGTCCACCTTGCCGCTCAAGAACAACTCCTGCGCGAACTTGGAAATCGCCCGCGCCTCGCTGAACTGCGGGTTGTCCTTGTAGGTGAATTCCGCCGCGAGCTCGCGCTTGGTGCGCGCGATGAACTGCGCGCCTTTGCGACCCGCCGATACGTGAACCGTTGTGTTCTTGTCGAACTTCGCCACTTCGCGCAGCAGGTTCGAGTTGAGCGCGCCGCACAACCCCTTGTCAGTGGTGATGACGATCAGCGCCTTCTTCTTCACCTCGCGCCGCTCCATCAGCGGATCCGAAAAGTCACCGGCGCCCGCCGTGGCGGCGGCCAGCACCTGGTTCATCAAGGTCGCGTAGGGCCGTCCCGCGAGCGCGGCCTGCTGGGCACGGCGCATCTTCGACGATGCCACCATTTGCATCGCCTTGGTGATCTGCGCCGTGTTTTTGACCGACTTGATGCGGCGCCGTATGTCGCGGGTGCTCGGCATGGCGGATTAGCGGTAAGTCTGCTTGAACTCGAGGACAGCGGCCTTCAACTCCGCGCCGAGCGCGTCGTTGACCGCCTTTTCGGCGCGCAACTTGTCCATCAACGCGCTCTTCCGGGTGGTCAGATACTCGGCGAGCTTGGTTTGAAAATCCTTCACCTTCTCGACCGGCACATCGTCGAGAAAAGCATTTTGCATGGTCCACAACGTCGCCGATTGGATTTCCACCGGCAGCGGGTTGTATTGGTTCTGCTTGAATAACTCGACGATGCGCTTGCCGCGCTCAAGGGTCGCCTGCGTCTTGGCGTCCAAGTCAGAGCCGAACTGCGCGAATGCCGCCAGCTCGCGGTACTGCGCGAGATCCAGCTTGATGCGCCCGGCCACTTGCTTCATCGCCTTGATCTGCGCGGCGGAACCGACGCGCGACACCGAAAGACCGACCGAGATCGCGGGCCGAATGCCCTGGTAGAACAGGTCGGTTTCCAGATAAATTTGGCCGTCCGTGATCGAAATCACGTTCGTCGGAATGTAGGCCGAGACGTCGCCCGCCTGGGTTTCGATGATCGGCAGCGCCGTGAGCGAGCCGTTGCCGTTGGTCTCGTTCACACGCGCGCTGCGCTCCAGCAAGCGGCTGTGCAAATAGAACACGTCGCCGGGATACGCCTCGCGACCGGACGGGCGCTTCAACACCAGCGAGACTTGGCGGTAAGCCACGGCCTGCTTGGAAAGATCATCATAAATGATCAGCGCGTCCATGCCGTTGTCCATGAACCATTCACCCATGGCCGCGCCGGCGAACGGCGCGAGATATTGGTTGGCGGCGGAGTCCGACGCGGCCGCGGCAACAACGATGGTGTCCTCCATGGCGCCCGCGCGCTCCAACTCGGCGATGACACGGGCGACATTCGACTGTTTCTGCCCGACCGCGACGTAAATGTTGTAAACCGGGCGGAAATCCTTGTCCCCCGAGGCGCGGCCCACCTTGTTGATGCGGGCCTGGTTGATCATCGTGTCCACGCCGATCGTGGTCTTGCCCGTGGAGCGGTCACCGATGATCAATTCGCGCTGGCCGCGGCCGACCGGGATCATCGCGTCAATCGCCATGATGCCTGTTTGGAGCGGCTGGCTCACCGATTTGCGCTTCACGATGCCCGGCGCGATTTTCTCGACCGGGTAGAAAGTGTCGGACTTGATCGGCCCCTTGCCGTCCACCGGACGACCGAGGGTGTCCACCACGCGACCGAGCAGGCCCTTGCCCACCGGCACGGAGAGCAGCTTGCCGGTCGTTTTGACCTCCGCGCCTTCCTTGATGCCCAAGTAATCGCCCAAAATGATCGCGCCGACCTCGGTCTCCTCCAAGTTCAGCGCCAAGCCCACAACTCCGTTGCCAAAGTCGAGCATCTCGTTGGCCATGCAATCCGTCAGGCCCTCGAGTTTGGCGACGCCGTCCGAGATTTCCCGGACGACCCCGACGTTTTGCTTTTGCACCGACGTTTTGACACCGGCGATCTGGGCCTCGATTTCTTGAAGAAGGGAGCTCATGGGTTCGAAAAATGCTTACAAATTATCCGCCAACGCGGCCAAACGCGCCGCCACACTGCCGTCATACACGTCACTGCCAACCTTGATCCGCAAGCCGCCGATCAATGCCGGGTTGACCCAGAAGGTCACATTCAGGCCGGGTCCGTACCGGCGCTCCAAATTGGACTTCACGCTGGCCATCAACGCCGGGGTGGTCTCCACCGCGTTCTCCACCCGCGCCTCGCGCCGGGCGATGTCCAGCTTCACCAGGCGCTGGAAGTGGGAGAGGATCGCCACATGACCGCGCGGCTTCTGGGCAATGACCTGTTGCACCGTCTGGCGAACGCGCCCCTCGTCCAGCACGCCGTTCACGCGGCAGGTCTGGAACAGGGACTTCGCGTCGCGCCGGGCTTGTTTGGAGATTTTCATCGCGACCGGTTAAAACTCAATTCTCGTCACGCGGCCAACTGGCGATTGGTCTCGTCCGCCAGGCGCTGCTGGTCGTCCACCGTCAAAATCTTGCCGGTGACCTTCGCCGTGGTGGCCACCACCAAGCGACCGACCTCGCGGCGCAATTCCGTCTTCATGCGTACCAGCTCGGCCTCGTTGGCGATCTTCGCCTTGGCGATGATGTCTTGCGCGGCGGCAACCGCCTTTTGCGTCTCGCTCTCCGTCACCTTGGCGGCGGCGGCCCGGGCCTCCTCGATAATCTTGTTCGCCTGAACTCCCGCCTGGGTCAAAATTTCCTGCGTCTTGGCCTGCGCGTTGGCCAGTTCGCGGCGCGTCTTTTCCGCGTTTTCCAAAGCCTCGCTGATCTGGTGCCGGCGATGCTCCAGCATTTCCAACAGCGGCTTATAGGCGAACTTCGCCAGCACAATCGCGACGATAATGAACAACACCAACTGCGAGAAAAACAACCGCGGTTCCCAGTGGAACTGCCGCGCAACTGCCGTGAACGGATTGTCGTCCGTGGCGGCCGCCGCAAGAATAGGCATCAGGGTCATAAACTGAAAAATTGAAAGGTCGCGGAGATTTGCCTCCGCGACCAGTTTTGGCAATACTTACTATCTCACCAAGTAAATGGCGAAGAAGGTGATACCTTCCGCCAAGGCGGCCAAGATGATCGCGATATTGCGGATCTGGCCAGCCGCACCGGGATTACGCCCGGTGGCTTCCGCGGCCTTCATGCCGATGAAGCCCACGCCAATGGCAGAGCCGAGAGCGGCCAAGCCAACGTGGATGCTACCTGACAATTCGGCGAGCATGGGCAACATATTGTGTCTTTCTCTTTCGTTTGGTTTCTCCGGCCGCCCCCGCAGTCTTGCCACGGTCTGACGGCCGAAAGTGTCCTAAATCTTCTAGTGGTGCGCCGCTTCCGCGCCATGACCGTGGTCATGGCCGTGCCCGTGACCTTCTTCATGCTCGCAAATGAGCAACGTGAAGACCGCCGTCAGCAGCATGAACACCAGCGCCTG